>JAYVME010000088.1:0-13117 GCA_043759115.1 Betaproteobacteria bacterium
CTGTGCGTCCGAAGCTCGCTTCTGCGACAGCGTACCAACGCTACACCTTTTAGCATTTTATGGCTCGATGGTCTATACGACTTTGGGTCTATGCAACCGGACGTTTCATTGACTCGCATATGCTCGTGGCATCTATCGCGGACTTAACTAGGATTAGTTGCCAAAATTTAGTTGCCAAAAATTATCTGCCTAAATGTAACAGACGCCAAGTACATTCACCGCATAATAAACGGATTCGGCACTTCCTTCGCGGTCGAGATCCACACGCTTTTGGTCTGCAGGTATTCCTTGATCATCTCCTGCCCGCTTTCGCGCCCGAGGCCGCTCCTTTTGTAGCCGCCGAAAGGCGAGAGGTAGCTGACCGCGCGGTAGGTGTTGACCCACACGGTGCCGGCCTGCAGTTTTTCCGCCATCAGGAAAGCGCGGCGCATGTTCTGCGTCCACACGCCGGCGGCAAGTCCGTAGACGACGTCGTTGCCGATACTGATCGCTTCTTCCTCGTCCTTGAACGGAATCACCGACAGCACGGGGCCGAACACTTCTTCCTGCGCGATGCGCATCGAATTCTTCACGCCGGTGAAGATGGTCGGTTCGACGAACCAGCCGTCGCCGCATTCGGGACGCGTGGCTTTCGCGCCGCCCAGCGCGGTCGTCACGCCTTCTGATTTCGCGATATCGATGTAGCTCAGGATTTTTTTGTATTGCGGCTGGTTGGTGACGGGGCCGACCTGCGTGTCCAAGCTCATCGGGTCGCCCATTTTCGCGGTTCTGGCGAATGCGACAAGCTTCTCGACGAATTGATCGTGGATCGATTGCTGCACCAGCAGGCGCGAGCCTGCGATGCACGTCTGGCCGGTCGCGGCGAAGATGCCCGAGATCGCGCCTTTGACCGCGTTGTCGATTTCGGCATCGTCGAACACGATGTTCGGCGATTTTCCGCCGAGTTCCATGCTGACCTTTTTCAGTCCTTTGGCGGCGGCCTCGTAAATTTTCTGGCCGGTCGCATCCGAACCGGTGAACGCGATCTTGGCGACCAGCGGATGCTCGACGAGCGGCGTGCCGGCTTCCGGGCCGAAGCCGGTGACGACGTTGACCACACCCGGCGGGAATCCCGCTTCTTCGATGAGCTTCATGAATTCGAGCAGCGATGCGGAGGTGTATTCGGACGGTTTCAACACCACGGTATTGCCGGCCGCCAGCGCGGGGGCGAGTTTCCACGCGGTCAGGAGCAGCGGTGAATTCCACGGGATGATCGCCGCGATCACGCCGAGCGGCTCGAAGCGCGTGTAATTGAAGGTGTCGGGCTTGTCGATCGGGATGACCTGGCCTTCGATCTTGTCGGCAAGCCCGCCATAGTAGTAATACCACTGCGCCGTGTAGGCGGTCTGCGCGCTCATCTCGGCGTAGAGCTTGCCGTTGTCGCGCACTTCGATTTCGGCGAGCGCCTTCGACTTGTCCGTGATCAGGTCGCCGAGTTTGTGCAGGAGCGCGCCGCGCCGGCTTGCGGTCATGTTCGGCCATGCACCCGACGTGAACGCTGTGCGCGCCGCTTGTACTGCACGATCGACGTCCTTGGCATTGCCGCGTGGGATCAGCGCCCACGGCTTGCCGGTAAAGGGATTATCGCTTTCGAAATATTCGCCGGAAGCGGGCTCGACCCACTGACCGTCGATGTAGAGTTTGTATTTAGTAAGAGATCCAGTTGGCGTGTCCATTGTCGACTCCGTGAGGGAAGGTGAGTGAGAAGCGGTCTCGAAAACAAAACACCGAAAAGCAACCGCCGATGAACGCCGATGAACGCCGATGCAATAAATAATGCAAAAAGAGCAATGAGCGATGAGTTAAGAGCGAATCACTCATTATCGGTTACCCATTCCTCATTGTGGGTTCACTTGTTTTCGATCTTATCGGCGTTCATTGGCGTCCATCGGCGGTTCCGCACTATTTTTAGTGCCGCTTCTGAGTGTATGAGTCAATGCGTGACGGAGTGATCCCCTTCACGCGTTCAGGTTTTGCCGCCCAGAATCTCGGCGACTTCGACGCGGCGCCCTTCGCGCGCGGACTTGACTCCCGCAAGCAGGACGGCGAGCGAGCGGGTCGCGGCTTCGCCGCCCATCTCGGGTTGCGCCTCGCCGCGCACCGCGGCCGCGAATTCATCGAGTTCTTCGACGATGGGGTCGTTTTTCGCGCACGGCACCGGACTCGCTTGCTCGCCGCCGCGCTTGATGAACATCAACCCGTGGTGCAGATCGTAGTAGGCCGTCGCTTCCTTGCCGTAGATATTCATGAGGTAGTATTCGCCGGCCGCGGCGTAACAGGCATTGAGCGTCGACAGCGCACCGCTCTCGTGTTCGAGGATGAGGCTCGCGACGTCGGGATTTTCGCCGGGCAGCACCAGTTGAACAAATGCGCCGCTTACCGCTTTCACCGGCCCCATCAGGTATTCGAGCACGTCGGCGTAATGGATGCCGATCTGCAGCATGACGCCGCCGGGCATGCCGTCAGCGGTGTAGCGCCACGAGCCGGCCTCGACCTTGCCCAGCCGGTCGCGGCTGATGTTGGCTTCGGCATTAACGATCCTGCCGAACGCCCCATCGTCGATCTGGCGGCGTATCCAGCGAAAATGAGTTTCGCGGCGCCGCTGGTAGCCAAGGGCGAGCACGACCTTCGCCTGGGTGCATACCTCGGTAATCGCGCGCGCATCGGCAATCGTGTTGGCGATGGGCTTGTCGAGGAACACGTGCTTGCCCGCCACGGCGGCGGCGCGCGTGGTTTCAAGGTGCACGTTGTTCGGCGTGGTGTTGATGATCGCCTCGATGCCGCGATCTTCAAGCAGCGCCGCGTAACTCGGCGCCGCGCGGCAGCCGTACTTGGCGGCGAACGCCTGACGTTTTTCCGCCGAGCGGGTGTAGCACGCAACGATCTGCAACTTGCCGGAGCGCACCATGGCATCCGCGAGCACGTCCGACCACCAGCCCATGCCGAGGCAGGCGACTTTTAGCGGTTCAAATGCCATGTAGCTTTCGATTCAAAATCAAAACTAATACTAGAAGCCATCTCAAAAATCTCAAGCAACCGCCGATGAACGCGGATGTACGCAGATAGATCCTAGATCTCACGAGGGCCAAACCGTCGAAAATGTATCGGCGTTAATCGGCGGTTTCAATTGCACTTGGCTTTTGGCGATTTATTTTCCATCGATACGGAAGGTCGCGCCGATGGCCTCAATCGCTTCGCGCGCGATGCGGTCGTCGAACGCCCAGTCGCCGCCGCTGACGCCGATGCCGCCCACGCATTCACCGTCGAAAATTATCGGGTAGCCGCCTTCCATCGCGGTCCAGCGCTCGGGGCCGGCGGCGAGCGCGAGCCCGATAACGTGCGTGGTGTCGAGCGGCTGCGCCTGCGCGCCCTTGGCGCTGGTCGGACGCTTGTTCGAGGCGGCGCACACCGCCTTGGTGGTCGAGGAATGAATCGTATGAAAGCGCCCGCCGTCCATGCGCTCGAGCATGACGAGGTGGCCCCCGGCGTCGGCGATGGCGACTGCAATCGGAATACCGGCCGTTTCGGCGGCGCCGACCGCGGTGGCCATCATCTTGCGCGCGCCGGCGAGTGTCAGGCGCTTCGTGTTTGCAACATACATGCTGTTGTTCCCCCGTGATTGGGCTGCGGCGTGGTGGTGAAAATGCCAACGTCGTCCCGGCAGTTTGCAAGTTTACTGTATCCCGGCGCCGTATTGCGCGCTACCACGGCGCCGCGGCGAAGCCGCGTGATCACGCCGCTCGACCAGGTGAAGAAAAATCCGGGGGCATGTCGATCTTCATCGTCGACCTGCGCGAGGCAGTGCGGCATGGCGTTACGGGTCGAATTTAATAGCTGCGGACTCAATTACCCGGCCCCATTTCTTGATCTCTGATTGAAAGTAAGCCGCGAATTCCGCCGGTGAACTGCCGCCCGGCTCGGCGCCCTGGCTCACCAGCGCTTGATTGACTTCCGGCGATTTAAGCGCTGCGCGTGTATCGGCTAACAAGCGCTCGATGACCGGTTTGGGAGTCATTGCCGGAGCGAGTATGCCGAACCATGAACTCGACTCGAACCCGGGATAAGATTCCGCAATCGTCGGTATCGTCGGCAGGGAGGGCGCTCGTTTCAGACTGGTGATGGCAAGCCCGCGCACCTTGCCGCTTTTTACGTGGGGCAGCGAAGATAGGGTGCTGCTGAAGAGCAATTGCACCTGTCCGCCTATCAGGTCGATGAATGCAGGGCCGCTGCCCTTGTAGGGCACATGCGTCATATCGATTTTGGCGGCTGTCTTCAGTAGCTCGGTGGTGAGGTGTATGGAACTGCCATTGCCGGACGATCCATAGTTCAATTGTCCGGGCTTGCTGCGCGCCAGCGCTACCAGTTCTGATACGGAATTTGCGGCAACCGACGGATGGATGACCAGCATAAATGGCGTCGACGTGACCAATGTGACCGGCGCGAAATCTTTGATGGGGTCGTACGGCAATTTTTTAAACAAGCCGGGGTTAACGGCATGCGTCGTGGAAATCAATAACAGCGTATAGCCGTCCGGCGGTGACTCCGCGGCGATCTGAGTGCCGATGATGGTGGTAGCGCCACTCCGATTGTCCACCACCACGGGTTGGCCGAGGCTCTCATTGAGCTTCTTGCTTAGCATGCGTCCGATTGCATCGCCAGGGCCGCCAGGGCCAAACGGGACAATCAACCGGACCGGTTTATGCGGATAGCTCTGTGCCTTGCCGACTAGGGGCGCGCAGGCGGCGAGAATCGCAATCGTCACGACGGCGACTCGCAGGCCCTGACTTCCCAACGTTGCAGGCGCAATCATCAGATCACCGCCGCTGCTGCCAGGCTGTCGATATCCGCATCGGAAACACCGAGGACGCTGCTCAGCACTTCTCGTGTGTGTTCGCCCAGACGCGGCGCGGGCCGATCATAGCTGGGTGGCGTTGCGGATAATTGCGCCGGATTTGCAAGTGCCGACACGGATCCGGCGCGCGGGTGCGGAATACGGACGTGCATGCCGCGCGCCTTGACGTGCGGATCGTCAAACACTTGCGGTATGTTATTCAGAGGCCCGCACGGCACGCCCTGCTGGGTAAGGCTTTCGATCCACGTGTTGACGGGTTTCCGCGCGAAGGCTTTTTCAAGCGCGGGCACGAGCGCATCGCGGTGCTTTACCCGCAACGGATTAGTAAGGAACCGGCTGTCCTGGGCAAACTCGGGCAGCCCGAGGATTGCGCACAGCCTGGCAAACTGGCCATCATTCCCGACCGCAACGACCATCGGGCCATCCTGCGCCTGGAACATTTGGTATGGAACTATGCTGGGGTGGCCGGTGCCCATTCGCTTCGGGACGATGCCGCCTATCAGGTAATTCATATTGATGTGCGAGATCGTGGCTATCGTCGTATCGAGCAACGACATATCGATATGCTGGCCAAAGCCTGAGCGGTCGCGATAGGCGAGGGCAGTCATCACGGCAAAGCTCGAATACATTCCCGTTATGACATCGCAGATTGCCAGGCCTACCTTGGCGGGACCGCCTCCCGGCAACTCGTCGGGACCGCCAGTGATGCTCATAAGGCCGCTCATCGCCTGAAAGATATAGTCATAGCCGGGCCGGTTTTTATAAGGTCCCGTTTGACCGAAGCCGGTGATCGAGCAGTAGACAATCCTGGGATTGATTTTGCGTATGGCTGCGTAGTCGAGGCCGTAACGCTTGAGATCGCCGACCTTGTAGTTTTCGATGAGGACGTCCGACACCGCGGCCAGCGCCTTAATGAGTTCCTGGCCGCGCGGTTTCGAGATGTCGATCGTGACGGATCGCTTGCCCCTATTGATGGACATGAAATAGGCGGAGTCATCGGTTTCCGCGCCTGCGGAATCCTTCAGATACGGCGGGAAGGTTCTGGATTCGTCTCCATGGAGCGGACGCTCGACCTTGATGACGTCCGCGCCGAAATCGGCAAGGCTTTGCGCGAGAAAGGGACCGGCGAGCACGCGGCTCATATCGAGTACGCGCAAGTGTTCGAGTGCTTTCGGCATGGGACGCCTCTGGAAATCCAGTGTTACGCCGGCACGACTCGTCGCGAACGGCGGGACGCTAACGTCCGGTAAACTTCGGCTTGCGCTTTTCCTGGAAAGCAGTGACCGCTTCCTGATGATCCGCGCCAATATTCGTGAGCGCTTCGTAAGCGAGCGACGCGTCCAGCATCGAGTGCGCAAGCTGCCGCAGGGGGATGTTGATACTCGTCTTCGTCCACTTGATGGCCTTGGTCGCGCCGTTTACGAGTTTGTTGGCGAGCGCGTTCACTTTGGCGTCGAGCTCTGTCCGGGGCACCGCGTGGTTGATTAACCCGATCCGCTCGGCTTCTTTCGCGGTGAGCAAGTCTCCGGTCAGCAAATACTCTTTGGCGCGGGCGTAGCCCACGAGTTGGGGCCAGATGATCGCGCCGCCGTCGCCCGCGACATAACCCATTCTGACGTGCGGGTCGCCCAACCGGGCATCCTCGACGGCAATCGAGATGTCGCACAACAGGGCCAATGTTGCGCCGAGCCCGATGCAGTCGCCGTTGATACGCGCGATCACCGGCTTCTCGAGGTCGAGCAGACCGAAAATCATCTTCTTCATCTCGAGGTTCTTGCGGTTAAACAGCTCGGGGTCGTCGATGCGCTTTTGCATCATCGGAATATCCCCGCCGGCGGAAAACACCTCTCCCGCTCCGGTGAAGATCACGACGTCGCACTCGTGATCGACCTGCACGTCGTAGAAGATACGCGACAGTTCTTCATGCAACTCATAGTGAATCGGATTCATCGGCGGCCGATTCAGCATGAGCGTGAGGATGCGGTCGCGACGTTCGATACTGATGTGTTTGTATCCTGAATAGTCCATTGCGCGATTTTACTCCAGTAAAATGCCGGCGTGCGCATTGAGGCCGCCCCGCTTTTTTGATGCGCGCGTCGCGGCAAGTTACTTGTCCCATTCCCAGCTGACTGGACCCGTCGTGTCTGCCACGATCCGGTTCCGCAATACGCCGATATTCTCGACTGCCGATTCGATCACGTCGCCAGGCTTCAAGTACCCGGGTGTTTCATGCGGTTTGCGGCCGGCCGCAACGCCGGCAGGCGTACCGGTCGATATGATGTCGCCCGGTTCGAGCGTCGCTTGCGAGAAATATGCGATTAGTTGCGGTATCTTCCATATCATCTTGGCGGTGTTGCTGTGCTGGCGCACTTCGCCATTCACGCGCGTGGATATGGTCAGGCGCATCGGATCGGCTATCTCGTCCCTGGTGACTAGCCAAGGGCCCAGCGGACCGAACGTGTCGAACATCTTGCCGAGAAATGGATTGCCCGCGGCGCGCTCGATTTTCAGCACCTGGCGCGCCACAATATCGCTTAACACCGTATAACCCGCCACTACGCTAAAGGCGTCGCGTGGCGACACGTTTTTGCAACGTTTGCCGATAACGACGGCCAACTCGGTTTCGTAGTCGAGCTGACGTTCGACCGCGGGACAAACGATGTCATGGTACGGACCGACGAGCGACGACGAGGCGTTGATCGACGCCGAGGGCACCGTGCCGGTGTGCGTGAGGCCATGCTCAGCGACATGCTCATGGTAGTTCCGCGCGAGCGTAATCAGCTTGCCAGGGCGGAGCGGGGCGTCGAAAGTGCATTCCTCTAGCGGCCAGGCCATCGGTTGACCTTCGCTGCCCGCTACTTGCACCTCGTCCTGCGCGAGTCTCTTCAGCCACTCCACCAACTTTCCGGTGTAGTCCAGCGCGGGGTCCTCAAGCTTGAGTAGTTCCAGCAGGCTCGCAGGGAAGTGCCCGCTGAAAATGCCCGGTAGAAGCCGGCCCTCTTTTTTACAGTAGAGGGCGCTGGCGACGTTCAAATCAGCGATGCGGCCGCCTAACTGCGCGCCGATGCGCCACTGCGCGGCGCCGTCGGCCCTGGTCTTGAAAGTCGCAAGCCGCACCGCTTACCTCCTTTTAGTAGCGAACACCGAGTGTTTTGTAAGCAGGCCCGGCCAACGCCTGCATCAGCGTCCTGATATCCGCGAGCGTCTCCAGTCCGAGCACCATTTCCTCGACCTGCTTGACTACCTCGGACAGCGCGCGTAATTGGCGAAGGTTCATGTCCGGCTCAACGGGTTAGTGGGGGCGCAACTACGGGTGCCGGGAGAAGTGATTGGCGATAAATCATTTCCCCGTGAATCGGGGTTTTCGTTTCTCGCGGAATGCGTTGACCGCTTCCTGATGATCCGCGCTGCCGTTAGTGAGGGTCTGATAGGCCATTGAAGCATCCATCACGGAGTGCGCGAGTACGCGTAGCGGAATATTGATCGAAAGCTTCGACCATCTGATTGCTTTGGTGGCGCCGTTGACGAATCTGTTCACAAAATATTCCGTCTTGGCATCAAGCGCCTCGGCCGGTACGGCATGGTTGATCAGCCCGATGCGCGCGGCCTCGCTTGCATCGAGTAAATCGCCCGTCAGGAGATACTCCTTCGCCCGTTGATAGCCCACGAGCTGAGGCCAGATAAAAGCCGATCCATCGCCCGTGGCATATCCCACACGGACGTGCGGATCACCGAGCCGCGCGGATTCGCTGGCGATCGTGATATCGCAAAGTAATGCCATCGTCAGTCCGAAACCGACGCAGTCGCCATTGATGCGGCAGATGACCGGCCTGTCCAGCTCGATGAGGCTGAACACGATCTGCTTCAGTTCAGCGTTTTTCGGATAGCACATCTCGGGATGGTCAATGCGCATCTGCATTAGCGGTATATCGCCGCCGGCGGAGAAGGCTTTGCCCGCGCCCGTGAGCACCACGACGTCGACTTCTTCGTCGACCTGCACGTCGTAAAAAATTCTCGAAAGCTCCGTATGCAGGCCCTGGCTGATGACGTTCATCGGAGGATTGTCCAGCGTCAACGTCAGCAACCGGCCGTCGCGTTTTGCGGCGATAAATTTGTACTGGCTATAGTCCATGGAGACTTCCTATTCAGTCAGCGCGGATGCCGGCGGCCTTAATGACTTTGGCATAGCGGGCAATATCCCGTTTTAAAAGCGACGCAAATTCTGCCGGCGTGGCGGTTGCCGTGTCATCACTGCCGATATTGTTGATCAGTAAATTGCGCACCTCTGGCTTTCGAAGTACCGTTGCAATGCGGGCGTGCAACAAATTGACGATCGCCGCCGGAGTTCCCGCGGGGGCGAACAGGCCTATCCAGGTCGAAATATCGAAATCCGGCAGGCCGGCCTCGGCCGCCGTCGGAACATCCGGAATCTGCGCAAAGCGTTTTGGTGCTGCGATCGCAAGCGCCCTGAGTCTGCCGGCTTTCACGAAACTTATGATCGTGCCCGTCGTATCGAAGCTCACCTGCACCCGCCCTGCAAGCAGGTCTGGGAGCGCTTGGCCGGCTCCCTTGTAAGGCACGTGCAGGAGATCCGTGCCGGTAGTTATCTTGAAGATCTCGCCCGCTATGTGAGGCGTACTTCCATTCCCGGCCGAAGGAAAACGCAGCTTCCCGGGGTTGGCTCGCGCATAATCTATGAGTTCACGGACCGTTCGAACTTCCAGAGACGGGTTGACCGCAATCAATTGCGGTATTGAAGCGAGCAGCGTAACGGGGACCAGGTCCTGCTCCGGATCATAGGGCAGATTCGGATAAAGGCTGTTGGCGATCGCATTGGTGCTGACAGCACCGATCAGCCACGTGTATCCGTCAGGGGCTGATTTAGCCACGCCATTGGCAGCTACGGTCCCCGTCGCACCTGGGCGGTTTTCGATGACGACTTGCTGGCCAAGCGCTTCGGTCAGATGCGGCCCGACAATGCGCGCGACCACATCGGCGCCGCCGCCCGGCGGAAAACCAACGATAAATTTCAGCGCCCGGTTGGGATAACCTTGCGCGGCGGCTGGCTGGAGGGCGGCCACGCATCCCAGAATTCCCAGGCTCAATTGAATCGTCGTTTCAAGTTTGCTGTTCATATACGCTCATTGGCCTTTTCAGGAGTTAGTCGGGATATCTCATCCGGCGTCATGCCGAGCACGTCGGCGAGAACCTCGGCAGTATGCTGGCCGAGGGTGGGCGGAGGACGCGAATGAACGGGCGGCGTTCGCGACATGCGGATCGGATTGGCAATTATCGGTACCGGCCCCGCAGACGGATGCTCAAGCGAACGCACCATTTGTCGAGCCGCAACCTGCGGATCAGCGAACACCTGTGCCAGATTATTAATCGGGCTGCAGGAAATGCCAGCCGCTGCGAACTTCGATACCCAATCCTGCACGGAGCCGCGCGCCAATACCGGCGCCACCAAAGCTTCCAGTGCATCGGCATGGCGAACGCGTAAGGCATTGGTGGCGAATCGCGGATCGCAGGGGAGGCCGTCCAGCCCGGCGGCGAGACAGAACCTAAGAAACTGATCATCGTTTCCCACAATCAACATCACGTCGCCATCCCGGCAGCGAAATGCGTCGCTCGGATAGACGGTGGGCAAACGATTGCCGATGCGTTTTGGCATTTCGCCCGACAGCAGAAAGTTCATGCCTATGTTGGAGAGGGACGCAACTTGCACATCGAGTAAGGACATGTCGATGCATTGTCCGAGTCCCGACGTCGCGCGCTCATTCAGCGCGGCGAGTATCGCCACGGTTGCATATAAAGCGGTCATGAGATCGGTCACCGCGACGCCGGCCTTCAATGGGCCTTCGCCGGGCGATCCATCCTGACGGCCAGTGACGCTCATCAGTCCGCCGAGCGCCTGGATGATGGTGTCATAGCCGGGTCGTGCGCGATAGGGGCCCGTCTGGCCAAAACCGGTCATCGAGCAATAGATGAGTCGTGGATTCGCACTGGAAAGTTGATCGAATCCCAATTCATAGCGCTTTAGCGTTCCAGTCTTGAAGTTCTCTATGAGTATGTCGGACGCTCCCGCGAGGCGCACCACTATTTCACGTCCGACGGCGTTGGACAGATCAGCGACTACCGATCGCTTGCCCCGGTTGCACCCCCAGTAATAAGCGGATTCGAGCGTGGCGTCGCCGGTGCTGTTCGTGACGAAAGGTGGCCCGAACGCGCGCGAATCGTCGCCGCGCCCCGGACGTTCGACTTTGATGACGTCGGCGCCAAGGTCGGCGAGAAGTTGGCCGCACAGTGGTCCAGCAAGGACTCGCGAGAGATCGAGAACCCGAATGCCGGATAGTGCACCGGGGGGAGCGCGATCCCGATCGTTTCTATTGTTGGGCTGGTTCAACATAAGACATGTTGTCACGATTTGGCTGACAATTGTTAGCGGTTCCATTAAATAGAACCGAAACTCGTATACACGTTTTTAATTGGGCGCGGTGGCGTGCTTGCAGCTTGCTATAATCAGTGCTCAATTCAAACCGCGCCAGCCGGCCCCCTCATGAAACCTGCCACCGACGACGATACTTACCGCGAGTTGCGCGATGCAGTGCGCGCGCTGTGCAATTCCTTCGCCGGCGAGTACTGGCGCAAGGTTGACGAGGAACGCGGGTATCCGGAAGCGTTCGTCGATGCGCTGACCAAAGCGGGCTGGCTGGCCGCGCTGATTCCCGAGCAATACGGCGGCTCGGGTCTGACGCTGGCCGAGGCTTCGGTGATCATGGAAGAGATTAACCGGTCGGGCGGCAACTCGGGCGCGTGCCACGGCCAGATGTACAACATGAACACGCTGCTGCGCCATGGCTCGGACGAGCAGAAACGCACCTATCTGCCCAAGATCGCGACGGGTGAATTGCGGCTGCAGTCAATGGGTGTGACCGAGCCCGGGGCGGGCACCGATACGACAAAGATCAAGACCGTCGCAGTGAAGAAGGGCGATCGCTACGTCATCAACGGCCAGAAAGTCTGGATTTCACGCGTCCAGCATTCGGAACTCATGATCTTGCTGGCGCGCACCACGCCGCTCGATGAAGTCAAGAAAAAATCTGAAGGCATGTCGATCTTCATGGTCGATTTGCGCACGGCGGTCGGCCATGGCATCACGGTGCGGCCGATCCGCAACATGGTCAACCACGAAACCAACGAACTTTTCATCGACAATCTGGAAATCCCCGCCGCCAACCTGATCGGCGAGGAGGGCAGGGGGTTCAAGTACATACTCGACGGCCTGAACGCCGAGCGCATCCTGATTGCGGCCGAATGCATAGGCGACGGCTACTGGTTCATCGATAAGGGCACCGCCTACGCGAAAGAGCGCGTCGTGTTCGACCGGCCGATCGGCAAGAACCAGGGTATCCAGTTTCCATTGGCGCGCGCGTACGTCAACGTCGAAGCGGCGAACCTGATGCGTTTCAAAGCCGCGGCGCTGTTCGATGCCGGCAAAGCCTGCGGCGCGGAAGCCAATATGGCCAAGCTGCTCGCGGCGGACGCCTCATGGGAAGCGGCTAACGTCTGCCTGCAAACACACGGCGGGTTCGGCTTCGCCGCCGAGTACGACGTTGAACGCAAATTCCGTGAAACCCGGCTGTATCAGGTGGCGCCGATTTCGACCAATCTGATTCTTTCTTACATCGGCGAGCACGTACTTGGAATGCCGAGATCGTTTTAGGGAAGGGGGAAGGTGTGAAGGGGGAAAGGTGGACAAGCATGCAAGAGACGTTGTGGGTTAGGTTTTTTCCCTTCCCCCTTCCCCCTTCCCCCTTCCCGGGTGCGCCGTGCGCCCCTTAGACGGCATAACCGTAGTCGCGCTCGAGCAGGCGGTCGCGGCGCCGTTCGCGACGCGCCAGCTTGCCGATCTCGGCGCGCGCGTGATCAAGATCGAGCGCCCGCAGGTCGGTGATTTCGCGCGCGACTACGATCAAACGGTCAAAGGCCTGTCGGCGTACTTCGTGTGGCTCAATCGCTCGAAGGAAAGTCTTACGCTCGACGTGAAGCACGCGCAGTCCGCGGAAATTCTCGCGCGGCTCATAGCCAAGGCCGACGTGTTCATCCAGAATCTCGCGCCGGGCGCCGCCGGCCGGCTCGGACTCGACGCGGCAACGCTGCGCGCAAAACATCCGCGTCTGATCGTTTGCGACGTCTCGGGCTATGGCGACAGCGGGCCGTACGCGC
>JAYVME010000089.1:0-13098 GCA_043759115.1 Betaproteobacteria bacterium
CGTTATTGCCACTGATAACGCACATCTAAGCTTTTACGCCGACACGAATTGACGTTCTTGCGCCCTAAGTTCAAGACGTTGCGCTGGTCCGACCCGAATTTAGTCGGCCCGGATCGCTGATCCTTGAAACCTCCCGGCCAGCGACGTAAACTGCGCGCAAGACGTGTCTCATCGGAGATGACAATGGAACTCTTGGACAGGATCACCGTCGAGCCGGGAAAACGCGGCGGGAAACCTTGCGTCCGGATGCCGCGCTTCGTGTGAAGCTGTTGCTCAAGAATGCCGATATGATTGCAGGATTCATCGCGGAACCGGAAAGCATCTGCCTTGAACTTCCCTAGCAGTTCCGGCGCAAATTCAATATCCGTAGTTGTCGATGACCGCGAAACCGGCAGCGGTGTGTTGCGGGCATTGCGTGACATCAAAGGCGTCACGGTGACTGTGCGGCGCTTGCCGCTGGGCGATTACGAAGTGGACGGTCGAATACTGTTTGAACGCAAGACCCTGCTCGATCTCGCCGAGTCGATCAAGGATGGCCGGCTGTTCAAGCAGGCGTGCAGACTTGCGGCATCGCCGAAGAAAACCGCAATCCTCCTCGAAGGGACGGCGGCCGATCTGGCCTCGAGCCATCTGCGCCGCGAAGCGATCCAGGGTGCGCTAATCACGGTGAGCGTGATACTCGGGATCCCTTTGCTACGATCATTTGGCCCTGAAGAATCGGCCCGGCTCATGCTCTATACCGCGCGACAGATTCAGACCGCCATATCCGGGGCGATTCCCCGCCGAGGCGCGCGGCCCAAGGGTAAGCGGGCGCTGCAACTGTACATTCTGCAAGGATTGCCGGGCATCGGTCCGGCTCGGGCACAGCGTCTTCTGGAGAGATTTGGCGCCATTGAAAGTGTGTTGCGGGCACAACCCGATGATCTCAGTGCAGTGCGAGGAATCGGCCCGGCGACTGCGCGGCGCATCCGCTGGGCGGTCACTGAACCGCGTTCTACGTATGGCATCCAGTCCGGCGAAATTTTGTTTGCGATCGATTGATTGCAATATCAGGACGATTCGAGCAATAAACGAATATCGTGCAGCATCTTCGGCGCGCCCTGGCCATAGCTTGCAAAGAGGCGCACGCGCCCGGCGGTATCGTATATATAGGTGCCGGCCGAGTGATCGACGGCGTAACCGCCGCCTGACGCCGGCTGCTTCTGATAGAAGACCTTGAACTCCTTGGCGGTGCGCAGCGTCGCATCGGCATCGCCATAAAGGCCGAGGAAAGCGGGATTGAACGCCGGCACATATCGGGATAGCATCGCCGGGGTGTCACGCTCGGGGTCGACCGAAATAAACAGCACCTGCATGCGCCCGGCGTCCTTGCCGAGTTCCCTGGCGACGATCGCCAGCTCGCCCAGCGTGACCGGACAGACGTCCGGACAATGCGTGTAACCGAAAAAAACGACGACCACCTTGCCTTTGAATTCGGCGAGCGTGCGCGCCCTGCCGTTATGATCGGTCAACTGCACATCGCGCGCGAAGTCGGCGCCGGTGATGTCGGTGAGCTGGAATGCGGGCGCCGGCGGCGACGAATTGCACCCCGCACCCACTACCGCCAGTACCAGCAGCGCACCTGCCGCGAGGCGTTTCATGGCGGACTAAAACGTGAAGTAATGATCAAGCAACAACGCCGCAAACAGCAGCGTCAGATACAGAATCGAGTAGCGGAACGTCGTTTGCGCGAGGCGATCGCTGTAATCGCGGAAAATTCTGATTGCGTAGTAGAGAAATACGGCGCCCAGCACGATCGCCGTACCCACATAAATCAGCCCGCTCATGTGCGTGGCATACGGCAGCAACGTTACTGCGACGAGTATTACAGTGTAAAACAAAACATGCAAACGCGTGAATTTATCACCGTGCGTAACCGGCAGCATCGGCACGCCGGCCTTCGCATACTCGAGCTTGCGGTAGAGTGCCAGCGCCCAGAAGTGCGGCGGCGTCCACGCGAAAATAATCAGAAACAACAACAGGGCCTGGAACGACACATCGCCGGTTACCGCCGCCCAGCCGAGCACCGGCGGCATCGCGCCCGAGGCGCCGCCGATCACGATGTTTTGCGGCGTCATCGGCTTCAGGATCACGGTATATACGATCGCGTAGCCGACGAAGGTCGCCAGCGTCAGCCACATCGTCAGCGCGTTCACTTCGAAATAAAGCACCGCGAGCCCGCTGCCGCCGACGGCCAGCGCGAACACGAGCGTTTGCAGCGGCGTGATTTCGCCGCGCGGCAGCGGCCTGCCGCGCGTACGCGCCATCAACGCGTCGATTTTTTTCTCCACCAGGCAGTTGATCGCGGCAGCAGCCCCCGCGACCAGCGCAATGCCGATCGTCGCCGCCAGCGCGACCGCGGCGAACCGCATGTCGAGCACGCCTAAAGGCACGGCCAGAAACATGCCGATCACCGCGCAGAAAACAATCAGCGACACCACGCGCGGCTT
Source organism: Betaproteobacteria bacterium (assembly GCA_043759115.1). Lineage (GTDB taxonomy): Bacteria > Pseudomonadota > Gammaproteobacteria > Burkholderiales > SG8-41 > PALSA-1004. The sequence continues at coordinate 2,490 of JAYVME010000089.1, forward strand.
GGTGAGTGCCAGAAATTGCGCGAGACGCGATGACGTCTGTTGAAGGGTGAGAGTAGTCATTTATACGTGGCGGCCGGTGCGGGAAAGAGCGAAGTTTATCACTACCATCATGACCAACAAAGCCGCCGCACCGGCATTGTGGGCAACCGCCGCCGCGATAGGCAATGTCATCACCACATTGACCATACCCAGGGCAAGCTGCAGCCCGAGCAACACCGCGAGCATGCCGCCCAAACGCAGGCATCCCGGCGCGCGCATCAAGGCGGCGGCGAGCGCGCCGATGTAAAGGGCGGTCACCAGCGCGCCGGCGCGATGCGCCCAGTGAATTGCGGTCAACGCATCAAGTGCCAACGGCGTGCCGGCCGCGGTCATGCCCAGTTCGCGCGCAAATTGAAAACCCTGCCCGAAATCCATGGCGGGAAGCCACGCGCCATGACAAGTCGGGAAATCACGGCAAACAAGCGCGGCATAGTTTGCCGACACCCAACCGCCCAGAGCGATCTGGCCGATGACGAGCAGCAGACCCGCCGCTACCCACGGTCGCAAGCGCAGCGCGGTGACAGTTGCCCGCGGCAATGTCATCTGGCGCAGCGCAAGCCAGCAGAGCAACGCCAGCGTCGCCATGCCGCCCAGGAGATGCAAGGTCACGATGACCGGCTTCAAAAGCATTGTCACCGTCCACATGCCGAGTGTCGCCTGAAACGCAACCAGTGCAACGATGGCTGTCGGCAGCCACGGCGATTGCTGCAATGCGCGTCGCCGCCGCCAGGCGATTACCATGATCGCGAATATCAGCACGCCCAGCGTGCCCGCGATATAGCGGTGGAACATCTCCTTCCACGCCTTGTGCGCCTCGACCGGCCGGTCCGGAAACGCCTGCGTGGCGCGTTCAATTTCAGCGGCGCCCGCGGGCACGCCAACGAGGTGGCCGTAGCAACCCGGCCAGTCGGGACAACCCAGGCCGGCGTCCTGCAGCCGCACATACGCACCGACGACGACGACGACGAATGTCAGGCACGCCGCCGCGAACACCAGTCTCTGGTAGTTCAACCTATCCTCGAGGTCTTGAGCAAACGCGTGAGATCCTTGATCATCTTGCCCGGCTCGGCGTCGCGGCCGTAGCGCAGCACGAGGTTGCCGAGCGGGTCGATGAAGTAAATATATTCGGCGCGCGGGCGCTGCGCAGGCAACCGTTCGAGCAGTTCACTGGCGGCGGCGCGCACCAGCCAGGTGCCGCGATAATCGCTCATCAATGCAGCCGACGGCGCGGCATCATCGCTGATGAGCCATGCGCGTTCGATACGTTCCATATCCTTGCCCTGCGTCAGCCGCAACTGGCGCAATGTAAAAAGCTTGCGTTGGCAGACTTCGCCGCACTGGGCAGAGTCGGCCATGAGCAGCACCCACTTGCCGCGCAACTGGCCCAGTTGAAATGCGCTACCGTCAACCAGACTGAGGCGCGCGTCCGGCAAGGGCATCGCGTCCATCAATTCACCGGAGTTGGTGTGGCCGCCAGGCGGCATTACATAGTACGCAAAATACGATGCCACCACCGGCGCGACACACAGGACGCCGATGAGCCACAGGCTGATGCCACGGTTAGGTACGTCTTCTGACATGAGTCACGATATAAAAAATTAGAATGGTCGCGGCCAGTGCAAACCACTGGAAAGCGTACGCATAGTGCCTGTCGACACCGAGATCCGGCGCGCTCCACTCGCGCTTGAGCCCATCATCAACCTCGTTTTCCTGCTGGATGACCACCGGCTGTATCGGAATCGACACTGCCGCGCGATAACGCTCGAGCGTCAGGTTTTGCCAGACATTGCCGTCGGCCACCTTGCTCGAGAGTTCGAGGTAGCGCTTGCTCGGCAGCGTCGCCAGGCCGATGACGCGCACCACGCCGGCGGGGGTCGCTATGTTAGGCAACGCGCCACGTGAATCGGTTCCCGCCACCCACCCCCGGTTGACGAGCACATAGCGCTCGCTGTCGCCTATCCTGAGCGGCATCACGACGTGATAACCGGCGGCGCCGTGAAAAATGCGGTTATCGATGAGCACGGCATATCCAGGCTCGAAGCGGCCGCTGACCGCGATCCGGCGCCACGCGACGTCATCGGCTTTGACTTCGTTGGCCGCCAGTTCAATCAGGGCATCGCGGTTCGCCGCTTCAATGCGTTCGGCAAACGCAGCCTTTTCATTTCCGCGTCCGAGTTGCCAGTTGCCGAGCGCAACCGTCAGCGCGATACCCGCGACGGCCGCCAGCGTCGGCCAAAACGAAGGCCGGAATTGGAGCCGCGCCATGGCTGGTCAGCGCCCGCCCGCTGGGCTACACTCGCCAGCAGCGAGGTCGCCATTGAAAATTGTCGTTTTTATCTTCATCGTTTTGATACTCACGAGCCTGGGCTCGGCGCTTTATTTCCTGGTCAAGGACAAAGGCACGTCAACGCGCGCCGCAAAAGCGCTGACGTGGCGGGTTGTGTTCTCGATCACGCTCTTCATGTTGCTGATGCTCGCTTACCATTTCGGCTTGATCCCGAACAAACTCTGAGTGCGTCCAAAATGGCCGGGTACCTCTGCTCATGCACCCCTGCATGATCTCATTCCGCTCATTCTGAAACAGGCGCCGGAAAAAAACGCCGCACTTCAGTGCGGCGCTGATGTCCCCCGTAAGGGAACCTCCCCCTCGTTGTTGTTCGGCGCGCCTGGTTATAGCCAGTACACCAATATGAACAGCAGCAGCCACACCACGTCAACGAAGTGCCAGTACCACGCCACGCCTTCGAAACCGAAATGATGCTCGGCGGTGAAATGGCCGGCAATTGAGCGGCCGAGTATAACAATCAGCATCAACGTGCCCACCGTCACGTGGAAACCGTGAAAGCCGGTCAGCATGAAGAAGCTGGCCCCGTAGGCGCCGGTGGTGAGCTTGAGGTTGAGGTCGGTATAAGCCTCATGATACTCGGTCGCCTGCAGGAAAAGGAACGTCATCCCCAGCGCAATAGTCAGCGCGAGACCGACAATGAGTTGCGTGCGGTTGTTCTTGAGCATGCCCCAGTGCGCGATGGTCACGGTGACGCCCGAGGTCAGCAGGATAAGCGTGTTGATCGCGGGTACGCCCCATGCCGCCATCGGCGTGAACTTCGTGGCGATTCCCGGGCCCGCGGTCGGCCATTGCGCGGTGAAATCCGGCCACAGAAGTTTGTGGTCAAGATCGCCCAGCCACGGCACCGACAGCACGCGCATGTAGAAAAGCGCGCCAAAGAAGGCCGCGAAGAACATGACTTCGGAAAATATGAACCAGCTCATGCCCCAGCGGAACGACATATCGACCTGCCGGTTGTAGCGGCCGCCTTCGCTTTCGTGCGCGACCACCCCGAACCAGCCGAACAGCATGTAGAAAAGGATGCACACGCCCGCGATCAGCAGGAATTTGCCCCACGTTGCTTCGTTCATCCAGGCCGCCGCGCCGAACGCCATGCTGAGCAGCGCGAACGAGCCGAAGATCGGCCACCGCGACGGGTCCGGAATAAAATAACGCGCAGATTGGCTCATCATGATGCTGTCTCCCTCGTAACTTTAGATTGCAATTTCGTGCCGATTGCCTGTATTAGCGGATGATGAAGTGCACCAGCGTGACCAGGCTCAATACCAGCAGGATCGCGCCGATGATGCCGGCGACGATGACCTGCACGGGCTTCAGCACGACCGCGTCCTTCTCGTAATCCGCGCGCCGCCGGATGCCAAAGAACGACCAGAACACCGCCTTCACCACCTGCAGCGGCGTCGCACTTACGGTTTTTTGCTTTTCCGCCATTTCCATCAGCCGGCTTTCCTGGCCGTGCCTTCAATTTCGAAAAACGAGTACGACAATGTGATCGTGTTGACGTCGTCCGGCAAACCGTGTTCGATCACAAACACCACCGGCATCTGCCGCGACTCTCCCGGCTGCAAGGTCTGCTGCGTGAAACAGAAACATTCGAGCTTCTTGAAATAGCGCGCCGCCAGCTGCGGGCCGTAGCTCGGTATCGCCTGGCCGGTGACGGCGCGGTCCGACGTGTTCCGGATCTCGTACATCACCGTGATCAGTTCGCCCGGGTGTATGCGCACGCTGGTCTGCAGCGGACGGAAAGTCCACGGCAGCTTGCCGCTCAAATTGGAGTCGAATTCAATCGTTACAAGGCGCGCGGCATCCACCTGGGTGTTCTCGACCACATCGGCCTTCAACACGTTGTTCACGCCAGTGACCTCGCAGATTTTCTTGTAAAACGGTATCAGCGCGTAACCGAAGCCGAACATGGCCACCGCAACGATGCATAGCTTGCGCATCGTCAGAAGATTCGATTGCGCCTGGTTCACCATGACCAATGCCGGATGATTACGCCGATGAAGAACGCAGCCGCGATAGAAGCCAGGATCAGCGCCGTTTTGAGTTTACCGGCTGGCGCCCGCTCATTCATCGCATTGCCCATTTACTTGATGACCGGCGGCGTCTCGAAACTGTGGTACGGCGGTGGTGAGCTCAATGTCCACTCGAGCGTATCCGCGCCTTCCCACGGTTTGTCCGGCGCCTTCGCGCCGCCCCTGACGCACTTGATGATACCCCACACAAAGAGCAGTTGGGACAAGCCAAAGCCCAATGCGCCGATCGACGCGAGCATGTTGAAGTCGGCGAACTGCATGGCGTAATCCGGGATGCGGCGCGGCATGCCTGCGAGTCCCAGGAAATGCATCGGGAAAAACGTGACATTGAAGAAAATCAGCGACAGCCAGAAGTGCCATTTGCCGAGCGTTTCGTCGTACATGTGTCCGGTCCATTTCGGAATCCAGAAATAAGTGCCGGCGAAAATCGCGAACAGCGAGCCGGCCACCAGCACGTAGTGGAAATGCGCGACGACGTAATAGGTGTCCTGCAGCTGGATATCGACCGGCGTGATCGCGAGGATCAGGCCGGTAAACCCGCCCATCGAGAACACGAAGATGAAACCGATCGCAAACAGCATGGGTGTCTCGAACGTCATCGAGCCTTTCCACATGGTGGCGATCCAGTTGAATACCTTCACGCCGGTCGGCACCGCGATCAGCATGGTCGCAAACATGAAGAACAGCTGCCCTGCCGCCGGCATGCCGGTGGTAAACATGTGGTGCGCCCACACGATGAAACTCAAAATCGCGATCGACGAGGTCGCGTAGACCATCGACGCGTAGCCGAAGAGCGGCTTGCGCGCGAACGCCGGAATCACCTGGGAGACGATGCCGAATGCCGGCAAAATCATGATGTAGACCTCGGGGTGGCCGAAGAACCAGAAGATGTGCTGGAACATCACCGGATCGCCGCCGCCCGCGGCATTGAAGAAATTGGTGCCGAAATGGCGGTCGGTCAGCACCATCGTGATCGCGCCCGCCAACACCGGCATGACGGCGATCAGCAGGTAGGCGGTGATCAGCCAGGTCCATACGAACAGCGGCATTTTCATCAACGTCATGCCGGGCGCGCGCATGTTGAGGATGGTCGTCACGATATTGATCGAGCCCATGATCGACGACGCGCCCATGATATGCAGCGCGAATATGCCCAGATCCATGCCCGGCCCCATCTGCGTCGACAGCGGCGCGTAGAGCGTCCAGCCCGCGGCGGGCGCGCCCCCCGGCACGAAGAATGAGGATACGAGCAGGATTGCCGCCGGCGGCAGCAGCCAGAAACTCCAGTTGTTCAAGCGGGCGAACGCCATGTCGGGCGCGCCTATCATCATCGGGATCTGCCAGTTGGCGAAGCCGACGAACGCCGGCATGATCGCGCCAAACACCATGATGAGGCCGTGCATGGTGGTGAGTTCGTTGAATACTTCGGGACGCCAGAACTGCAAACCGGGCTGGAACAACTCGGCGCGGATACCCATCGCGAGCAGCCCGCCGATGAAAAACATCGTCAGGCTGAAAAATAGATAGAGCGTTCCGATGTCCTTGTGGTTGGTCGTCTGGACCCAACGCATGATCCCCGACGGGTGATGCGCGTGACCGTCGTGGCCGTGCGCGTGATCGTGTGCGTGTGCTGCTTGCATGGGGGTCTCTCCTAAAGCCTATTTGCGTAATTTCTTGACGTCGGCGGGCGACACCATGTCGCCGGTCTTGTTGTTCCATGAATTGCGCTCGTAAGTGACCACGGCCGCGATTTCGACGTCCGACAGTTGCTTGAACGCCGCCATCGCGGTGCCCGGTTTGCCGTTGAGCACGCGGTCGATGTGGCCGTCCTTCGGTCCGGTTGCGATCTTGGAGCCCGACAATGCCGGGAACGCCGGCGGCTGGCCCATGCCGGTCGGTTGATGGCAGACCTGGCAGTTGGCGGCATAAACTTTTTCGCCGCGCGATTTCAATTCATCCATCGTGTAAGTCTTGTTCGGATCGTCGGCCTGGGCCGCTATTTTTTTCTTTTGCTCGGCAACCCACTGGGCGTATTTCTCGGGTTCAACGGCCTCAACCACGATCGGCATGAAACCGTGCTCCTTGCCGCACAGTTCGGCGCACTGGCCGCGGTAGGTGCCCGCCTTGTCGACCTTGAACCAGGAGTCGCGCACGAATCCGGGGATGGCATCCTGCTTCACCCCGAATGCCGGCACCCACCACGCGTGGATCACGTCGTTCGCCGTGATAATGATGCGAATTTTCTTGCCCACCGGCACGACGACGGGATTGTCGACTTCGAGCAGATAATTGGCGTAGGCCTCGCGCTTCTTGTAGCCCTCGGGAGAATTGTCGGTGATCATTTCGCGCGGGGTGGCGAGGCTGCTGTAAAAGCTGATGCCCTCCTGCAAATAATCGTAGCCCCACTTCCACTGATAGCCCGTGGCTTTGATCGTCATGTCCGGGCTGGAGGTGTCTTTCATCGCGATGATGGTCTTGGCCGCCGGGATCGCCATCCCGATCAGGATTATGAACGGCACGATGGTCCACACGATTTCGACGGTGGTGTTTTCGTGAAACTGCTCGGCTTTGTGGCCGACTGACTTGCGGTGCATGATGATCGAATACGTCATCGCACCGAATACCACGACGAAAATTACGCAGCAGATAACGAAAATCAGCGTATGCAGATCGTAGATCTCGCGCGCGATGATGGTTTGCGGCGCCTGCAGGTTGTACTGGCTGGCGACCGCGAATGCCGGCGCCAGGTAGCCAGCTGCCGCGGTGGCGACCGTAAAACGCTCTATCCACTTACTGATCATGCTTGACTCCAACAGTGCGTTAAATTCGTTCCAGCCGTATGTCTCAACCGCTTGGCTAACTGCCGCGCAACCGTTGCCGGGACGCGCGGGCAACCAGCATGTGCGCGCCGTGGTGCGCGAATACGCCGGCTATATCGAGGGGAAACCAGTGCGATGAAACCGACCGCGAGCAGCCCGTCGAATCACGTTGGGGAAACGTGGCGGCGGGCGGTCAAAGCGCATTCCCCTTCACCCTGCCCCCGCTCCTCTGCCAGCGCCAACATGCGAAAAACCATGCGGAATCTAACATATAGGTCGCTATCTAGGCAACCGTGAAGCCGCGCAATACCGTCGGGATTACACCCCGCGCAGCGCCTGCGGGCGAACGTTTCGCGGTGCTCATGCGAGATGGGACACATCGAGCAAGCGAGCAACGCGTTGCGGGTCGGGTGCCGCCATAAATTCAATCTCGCCCACGAGCGGCGCCGCCAGCCGCGCGGCTAGCGCGGAAATGTTCTCGGCGGCAACCGCCATTGCGGGGTCGACACAGTTGGCAACCCAGCCGGCAAGCTTGATCCCGCGCGCGCCTATCGCTTGTGCCGTCAGCAGCGCGTGATTGAGGCAGCCCAGCCGCACGCCGACCACCAGAATTACGGGCAACCCCAGACATTGCGCGAGATCGGCCGCGTCTTCCCTGCTGTTCAGCGGCACGCAGAACCCGCCGGCGCCTTCAACGATGACGACGTCCGCCGCCGCGGCAAGTTGCGCGTACGCTTGCGTGATATTTACAAGATCAATCGTGACACCGGCCTGCGCGGCTGCGATATGCGGCGCGATCGCCGGCTCGAAACAATACGGATTGACCAGCGCAAGCTCGGCTTTGACGCTGCTGGCGGCGCGCAGCAGGCGCACATCGTCATTAATGAATCCCTCGGCGCCGTGCGTAGCCCCCGCGGCGACCGGCTTCATACCTACCACCCGCCTGCCCGCGCCCGCCAACGCATGCAGCAGCGCGCATGCGATCAAAGTTTTGCCGACGCCGGTATCGGTACCGGTAATGAAAAATCCGTGAGGGGTGAGGCGTGAGGCGTGAGGCGTCAAGTCAAAACTCCGTGCGCGGCTTGATATCGATCACGCGCTTGCCGTCCGCCGTGACGCGGGGCTGCGGCACCCACGCATGGCCGTAAATCACTTCAAAGGTCGCCGGCAACTTGCCGTCACGGCGAAATGCCTCGTAATTGCGTTCGACGGCGGCGAGTGTTGCGCGCGCGGTCATGCCCGGCTGGCGGCCGGCCGTTACGTTATGCGCGCCGATCGCCTTCAAATCGCGCATTACGGCGCGCACGTCGGCATAAGTCAGCGTTATATATTCCATATCCATCACCGGATCGGCGAATCCCGCGTGAACCAGCATGTCGCCCAGATCGTGCATATCGATGAAACGGTTGACGTGCGTATATCGATCGGCGCCCGCGTAGGCCGCGCGCAGCTCTTTCAGCGTGTCGGGACCGAAAGTGCTGAACATCAGCAAGCCGCCGGGCGCCAGCACGCGCCGCAACTGCGCCATAGCGCGCGGCGGCTCGTTCACCCATTGCAACGCAAGGTTCGACCACACGAGATCTACCGCGGCGGTGCGCAGCGGCAACTCTTCGAGGTCCCCGCACACCGGCACGACGCCGCGCCCCAGCGCGCGCTGCCACCACGGCATGCGCGCGCGGGCTTGCCGCACCATGCCGGCCGCGATGTCGAGCGCGTAGAGCACCGCCCGCGGATAACGCGCGCGCAGCGCTGCAATGACGTTCCCGGTGCCGCACCCTGCATCAAGTATCGCCGCGGGTTGCAGCGTGACGAAATCGAGCCGCGACAACATGCGCCGGCACACTTCGTGTTGCAGCACGGCCGCCGCGTCGTAGCCGGCGGCCGCTTGTTCGAAAGCACGCCGCATGAGACGCTTATCGAGCGCGAGGCCGTTATCCATGACAGAACTCCGCGATGCGCCGCGCCACGATGCCGGGTTGCGCAACGAACGGCGCATGCGCGGCGCCGGCAATGACTTCCAGTGTCGAATGCGGCAGGACGTGCTGCATGTACTCGCCGGCGGCCAGCGGCACCACGGTATCGCACTCACCGTGCACGATCAGCGCCGGCTGGACTATGCGCGGCAAAGCGGCGCGCAAATCAGTCTCCTTCAATATCCGCAACCCGGCCAAGAGTGAAGCCGCGTCAGGTACGGCGTGCGCCAGCGCCCGTTTCCGCAGAGCGCGCGCGACCGCACCCGCGGCGGCGTCGCCTTGCGCCTGCAGCAGGATGAATCGCTGCAACGCCCCGCGCGGGTCGGCAGCGAGGTCTTGCGCAAAACCATCGAGCGTCGTCACCTCCATGCCGCAATCCCATGCCGGTCCCCGCACGAAGCGCGGCGTGCTCGCGATCAGCACGAGACGCGCGACCTGCACCGGCGCCGTGAGCGCCCACTGGAGGGCCAACTGCCCGCCCAGCGACCAGCCACAGACGATCGCGCGCGGCGGCAGCGCGACAGCAAGCGCATGGGTCATGCCCTCGAGCGTACAAGGCAGGCCTGCGCCACTGCCACCGTAGCCGGGAAAATCGACGTTGTGCACGCGAAACCGCTGCGCGAGTTCCATGGCGACCTCATCCCACACACTTGCAGGCATGCCCCAGCCGTGGAGCAGCACCAGATCGGGACCGTTGCCGCTACTCTCGACATGTAAACCCATTACAGCTTCATTCAAGATTCTTTTTCGACTTCACGCAATGCCTCGACGAGTTGCGCTACGTCCTGCTCGGTGTGCGCCGCTGACAGCGAGATGCGCAGCCGCGCGCTGCCGGGCGCCACCGTTGGCGGGCGTATCGCCGGCACCTCTACGCCGCGCGCCGCCAGCGCCGCGGCGACACGCAATGCCTCTTCGTTGCCACCGATCACGAGCGGCTGTATCGCAGTGTCGGACGGCATGAGCCGCCAGTGCAAGTCCGCCACGCCCACTTTCAGCTGAGCGATCAGCCGTGCGAGCACGTCACGCCGCCAATGCTCGGTCGCCATAATCTCCAGGCTCGCGCGCAGCGCATGCGCGAGCAACGGCGGCGACGCAGTGGTGTAGATATACGTGCGGGCGCGTTGCACCAAGAATTCGATCAGGTCCGGCTCGCCGGCAACGAATGCACCGGACACGCCGGCCGCCTTGCCGAGGGTCGCCATGTAAATGATGCGCGGCGACGCCACGCCGAAATACTGCAGCACGCCACCGCCGGACGCGCCCAGCACGCCAAACCCGTGCGCATCGTCGATCACCAACCGTGCGTCAAAACGCTCGCACAGCGCCAGCAACCGCGGCACGGGCGCCACGTCGCCGTCCATGCTGAATACGGCGTCGGTCACGACCAGCTTGCGC
>JAYVME010000090.1:0-5944 GCA_043759115.1 Betaproteobacteria bacterium
ATCGCCGCCTGGCCGTGGGGCGCTTACCTGGGTGCTGAAGCGCTCGAAAAAGGCATCCGCGTCAAGACGTCATCCTTCGCGCGGCATCACGTCAACGTCTCGATGTGCCGGGCGAAATATTCGGGCACCTATGCGAACTCGATTCTCGCGAATCTTGAAGCGACCGAACACGGCTACGACGAAGCACTGCTGCTCGACGTCGACGGTTTCGTTGCCGAGGGCTCGGGCGAAAACCTGTTCATGGTGAAAGGCGGCAAAATCTATGAGCCTGAACTCACCAGCTCGCTCATGGGCATCACGCGTCAGTCGATCATCACGCTCGCGGAAGAAATGGGTTATACCGTTGCCGCGCGGCGCATCACGCGCGACGATCTGTATATTGCCGACGAAGCATTCTTCACCGGCACGGCGGCTGAATTGACCCCCATCCGCGAAGTTGACAGCCGCACCATCGGCACCGGCAAGACGGGACCGGTCACGGCCAGGCTGCAGAAAGCCTTTTTCGACGTCGTTAACGGCAAAAACGACCAATACCGAGACTGGCTCACGCCGATCGCCGCGTGAGTCGCCATGATTCAGACTGAAAACAAGCAGCGCCAAATCGAAGTAACGGCGGCAGACCTGCCATTGCACTGCCCCACCCCGTCCATGCTGTTGTGGAACGCGCACCCGCGCGTGTTTTTACCCATCGAAAAAACCGGCTCCGCGCTATGCCCGTATTGCGGCACGCAATACACGCTCAGTGGCGGCGCCAAGGCCGGACATTAGCCGGCCCAAGGATGAAGGCGGAAGGATGAAGGCGGAAGGAAAAAACGTTATGCACGGCGCATGGTTTTTTTCATCCTTCATCCTTCATCCCTCATCCTTATGTCGAAAATCCTCGTCATAGCGCCCGCCTGGGTTGGCGATGCGGTACTCGCGCAACCGCTGTTCAGGCGCCTGCATGAACGTCACCCCGGTCTCACGCTCGACGTTTTGGCGCCCGCGTGGACGCACGCACTGTTCGCGCGCATGCCGGAAATCAATGTGACGCTGACGAACCCGTTCGGTCACGGCGAACTCGCAGTCAAACGCCGCTACCGGCTTGCGCGCGAACTCGCAACGCGAGGCTACGCACAGGCGATCGTGCTGCCCAACTCATTCAAGTCCGCGCTGGTGCCGTTTTTCGCGGGCATTCCGCTGCGCACCGGCTTCGTCGGCGAAGCGCGCTGGGGCCTGCTCAATAATGCGCGCCCTCTCGACAAACGGGCGCTGCCGTTGATGGTCGAGCGCTTCGCCGCCCTCGCCGAACCCGCGGGTCATGCTCTTGAGCGCCCGCTGGCCGCGGCGAAGCTGGTCGTCGATGCCACGCAACGCGCGGCCACGCTCGCGCGCCTCGGCCTGCACCCGGACCGCGCAGTCGCCGTGCTATGTCCCGGCGCCGAATATGGTCCCGCCAAGCGCTGGCCGGCGGAGTATTTCGCGGAACTCGCGCGCAAACTCGCCGGTGCGGGTTATGCCGTGTGGCTTGCCGGTTCCAACAAGGATGTCACAATCGGCGACGAGATCGCGCAATCGAGTGCAAACGCGTGCATCAATCTCTGCGGCAATACGTCGCTCGCGGAAGCCATCGATGTCCTGTCCTGCGCCGCGCTCGTCATCAGCAATGATTCGGGCCTGATGCATATCGCCGCGGCGCTCGACAAACCGCTCGTCGCGCTGTTCGGGTCGAGCAGCCCGGCCTTCACTCCGCCCGCAAATCCGCGCGCAACCATCGTCAAACTCGATCTGCCGTGCAGCCCGTGCTTCAAGCGCGTATGTCCGCTAGGGCATTTTGACTGCATGTTGAAACTCACGCCCGATGAAGTCTGGCGGCACATCGACTTTGCTAAAATTCCACCGCCATGAAACGCGCGCAATTTCCCACGCCGCAGGACGCCGAGGCCGCATTTTACGAAGCGTTCGAGAAAGGCGACCTCGACGCGATAATGGCCGTGTGGGCGGATGACGACGATATCGTTTGCGTGCATCCCGGCGGCCCGCGCTTGATCGGCACCGAACCCGTGCGCGAAGCGTGGCGCCAGATATTCGCCGGCGGCCAGACGCTGCGTTTCCGGCTGCGTCAGCAACAGGCGATCAATGGAATGACGCTCGTCGTGCACAGTGTATACGAGCAGATTTCAGTGGCCGGCGAAGCCCGCGCGCGCCCGCCGATGATCGCCACCAACGTTTACATGCGCACTGAAAACGGCTGGCGTATGGTGGTGCATCACGCCTCGCCCGCGCCGGCCGTGCCCGAGGCCGAACGCAAACGCGCGCCAAAAACGCTGCACTGAGCGCTGCACTGACACGTGGCTGGCGGTATAATTCACAACTTCCGCTGCAAACCCGCGCTTGATACCCGATGACGTAGTGCGACACGCTTGTTACACACGGGTCGCGCATTATTCGCCGCGGAAAAACCCGTCAAGAACATCACACCGAGGAAAGCGATGAGCACTACTGATTTTGGCAATCCAGACGTTATCGTGATCGGCGCCGGCAATGCAGCGTGTTGCGCGGCGCTGGCGGCGCGCGAATCCGGCGCGCAAGTGATCATACTCGAGGCCGCACCCATCGACGACTGCGGCGGCAACAGCCGCTACACCGCGGGCGCCGTGCGTATTGTTTTCAACGGCGTTGACGACCTCGTTCAGCTCTACGACCTGACCGACGACGAGAAGAAAAACTCGGACTTCGGCACTTATACCGAAGACCAGTACTTCGACGACATGGGGCGTATCACCAACTACCGCACCGACCCCGATCTGTGCGAGATCCTGGTGAAGAAAAGCTTCGAGACCATGGTCTGGATGCGCAAGAAGGGCGTGAAATTTCAGCCGCCCTACGGGCGCCAGGCATTCAAGGTCGATGGCCGCTTCGTTTTCTGGGGCGGACTTGCGGTCGAGACCTGGGGCGGCGGACCGGGGTTGATCGAGCTCGAGCACAAAGCCTGCGCGCGCGAAGGCATCCCGATTCACTATGAGACGCCGGCCGTCGGCCTGATTACCGACGACAGCGGCGTCAAGGGCGTGCGCGCGCGCAGCCAGGGCCGCACGGTCGACATCCGGGCCAAGGCGGTGATTCTCGCCTGCGGCGGATTCGAATCGAACGCCGAGATGCGCGCGCGCTACCTGGGTCCCAACTGGGATCTCGCCAAGGTGCGCGGCACGCGCTACAACACCGGTGTGGGCATCACCGCCGCTATTGCGGCGGGCGCAATCCCGCACGGACACTGGTCCGGCTGCCACGCGGTGGGCTGGGATCAGAACGCGCCGCCGTTCGGCGACCTCGCGGTCGGCGACAACTTCCAGAAGCACAGCTACCCGCTGGGCATCATGGTCAATGCCAACGGCGAGCGCTTCGTCGACGAGGGGGCTGACTTTCGGAATTACACCTATGCCAAGTACGGCAAGGTGATCATGGAACAGCCCAACATGTTCGCCTGGCAGATATTCGACAAGAAAGTGCTCTCCATGCTGCGCGACGAATACCGCATCAAGCAGATGACGAAGGTTAGTGCGAACACGCTCGAGGAACTGGTCGCCAAGCTCGACGGCGTCGACGCCAAGCGCTGCCTGGAAACGCTGAAAGCCTACAACAAGGCGGTACAAACCGACGTCACGTTCAACCCCGCGATCAAGGACGGCCGCGGCACGGTCGGCCTCGCGGTGCCCAAAACCAACTGGGCCAACGTGCTCGACACGCCGCCCTATGAAGCCTACGCAATCACCTGCGGCGTCACCTTCACCTTCGGCGGCGTCAAGATCGACCCCGCCAACGGCCAGGTCGAGGACACCGCCGGCAAGCCGATCCCCGGCCTGTATGCGGCCGGTGAACTGGTGGGCGGGCTCTTCTATCATAATTACGCGGGCGGCAGTGGCCTCGTATCGGGATCGGTGTTCGGCCGGCTCGCCGGCAACAGCGCCGGCTCGCTGGTGAAACAATAACGCCGCGGCGCATGCCGCGCCCGGCAAAGCCTGTTAATCTTGCGCTATTCGTTCCCGAGGAGACCCGCATCATGACCGTCGCGCAACTCAAGAAAAACAACCAGTCGGTGCGCGAGCAAGTCAGCGCGGAAGAGTGGGAAACCCGCGTCAACCTGGCCGCCTGCTACCGGCTGATGCACGAGTACGGGATGACCGAAATGATCGCCAACCATATTTCGGCGCGCGTGCCGGGCACGCATGACCAGTTTCTGATCAATGCCTACGGCATGCTGTATGAGGAAATGACGGCCTCCAGCATGATCAAGATCGACATCGACGGCAACATTCTTTTCAACGCGACCGAATTCGGCATCAACAAAGCGGGCTATGTGATCCACAGCGCGGTGCACGCGGCGCGCCACGACGTCGATTGCGTGATCCACACCCACACGCTTGCCGGGATGGCGGTTTCCGCGATGAAAACCGGGCTGCTGCCGCTCGCGCAGACTTCGATGCGCTTCGGCGACATTGCCTATCACGACTACGAAGGCCCGGCGTTGAATCTTGACGAGCGCGCGCGCCTGGTCGAGGATCTGGGCGACCGCGAAGTCATGATCCTGCGCAACCACGGCCTCCTGACCGTCGGGCCGTCCATTCCGGAATGCTTCAACAATATGTTCCGCCTCGAGCGCGCGTGCCAGCTGCAGGTCACCACCCTGTCATGCAATACGGAAATTCGTCTGCCGCCTGCCGAAGTCGTCAAGCAAGCCCAGGACGGCTTCAAGCCGGGCGTGCGCCGGCGCTGGGGATTGATCGAATGGCCCTCGCTGCTGCGCAAGCTCGACAAAATAGATCCGTCGTACCGCGACTGAAACCGCCCGAAAGACGCCGGGCGAGAGACGAGAGGCGTGAAAATTAAACGGCATTTCGCGCCCTTTTTCCGCTTTCCGTCTATCCTCTGTCGCCTCGCGTCTCGCCGATTCTGATCCTCCATTGCGGCCGCCACTTTCTCAGGGGCCTGATTTAATTTCGTCGTATCGCGCGCCGGCGTGGCTGCCGGGCGGGCATCTGCAAACGCTGTATGCGGCGCTGCTGGCGCCACGCCCGCGCATGCGCTATGTGCGCGAGCGCTGGGACACGCCGGATGGGGACTTTATCGAACTCGACTGGATACAAACCCCGGATTCAGAATCCAGGATTCAGGATTCAGTCGAGCCGAGTCCGTTGGTCGTGCTTTTTCACGGTCTGGAAGGCAGTTCTAACAGCCAGTACGCCGCCGCCCTGATGGCCGCCACGCACGCGCTCGGTTGGCGCGGCGTGGTCGTGCATTTCCGCGGCTGCGGCGGCGAACTCAATCGCCTGCCGCGCGCCTATCACTCGGGGGACAGCCACGAAATCGACTGGATATTGCGCCGCTTGAAGCATGACTATGCGTCGGCTCGCTTATGCGCGGCGGGTGTCTCCCTCGGCGGCAATGCCCTGCTAAAGTGGCTCGGCGAGCAGCGCAACGCCGCGAATTCTATTCTCGACGCCGCGGCGGCGATTTCCGCACCCGTCGACCTGATGGCATCAGGCGACGCACTAGGTCGCGGCTTCAACATGATATATACGCGAAACTTTCTGGCGACCATGCGGCGCAAAACCCTTGCCAAGCTGGCCAGGTTCCCCGACCTGTGCGACCGCGAGGAAATGGTCGCCGCGCGCACGCTGCGCGAATTCGACAACATCGTGACCGCGCCGCTGCACGGTTACTTCGACACGGACGATTACTGGACTCGTGCCAGCGCGAAACCGCTGCTCCGTCACATTGCCGTGCCGACGCTGATGATCAATGCGCGCAACGACCCGTTCCTGCCCGCGGCCGCGCTGCCGACGACGGACGAGGTATCGCCCGCGGTCACTCTCGACGTTCCGGCCGGCGGGGGGCACGTCGGCTTCGTCACGGGAAACTTTCCGGGACGGCTCGACTGGATGCCGCGGCGCGTACTGAATTTTTT
>JAYVME010000091.1:0-5932 GCA_043759115.1 Betaproteobacteria bacterium
GAAATCGAGCGCGCGGTCGCCAAAGCCGTGGCCGACGGCAGGCTCAAGGGCAAAGAGACGTTCCCCGCGCGCATGCAACTGACCATCGATGCCATCGGCTTGAGCGTCACGCTCGAGGGCGAAATAAAACTGGAGTGAGAATGCGGGATTGAGGATCGAGGATTGAGGATTGTGGGTTCGGCGAAAGTCGCCGAATTTCGGTTTTCTTGCACTCGATCCTTTATCCTCGATCCTCAATCCTGCTTTACTGCCGCAGGATCAACTTGCCGTCGCGCTGTGTAAACTCGACGCGCTTCAGGAAGCTCATGCCAAGCAACACGGCATCCGCGTCCAGGCCATCCGCCATCACCGCGGCCACATCGCGCAATTCGAGCGGGCCGACCCGCACGCTTTCAAGCCGCGTCTGATAGCCGACCGCGGGGCCGTTCGCGGTCTGCAGCGTGACCGCGGCGCCACGCTTTAATCCGAGTTCGCGGCCAAGCGCAAGCGGCAAGGCCACCCACGTCGCGCCGGTATCGAGCAGGAAAGTCACGCGCCGGCCGTTGATTTCCCCCGCCGCGACATAATGACCGGTGCGGTTGCGGACAAGCGTGAGATCGCCCTGCTGCTGATTGAGAACGCGCGCCGTGTTGGGATTGGCTTCGCGCGCCTCCCAGCCGTTGAAAAACCAGTAAATGCCGCCCAGGATCAGGATCCATGCTATGACGAGCATGACGGTACCACCGCGGCGGAAAGGATGCATAGGGCGTGAGGGGTAAGGGGCGTTAGGCGTGAGGCGGTAAAATCGTGTTTGCACCAAAGCGATTGCGCAGCGGGCTTTTCCGCCTCACGCCTAACGCCTCTCGCCTCACATCTTCAAAAAATGCTCGCGGTAGTACTTGAGTTCTTCGATCGATTCGTAGATGTCGGCCAGCGCTTCATGCCGCCCGTGCTTGGTCATGCCCGCCGCGAGCTCCGGTTTCCAGCGCCGCATCAGTTCTTTCAACGTGCTCACGTCGAGATTGCGGTAATGAAAATACGCTTCGAACGCGGGCAGATATTTCACCATGAAGCGGCGGTCCTGGTGCACCGAGTTGCCGCAGAGTGGCGACACGCGGGCCGGCACGTGCTGCCGCAGGAACTCCACCAGCTGGTTTTCGACATCGGCTTCGCAGATCGGCGAAGCCTTCACGCGCGCGATCAGGCCGGACTTCGCGTGCGTGCTCTTGTTCCAGGCATCCATGGCGTCGAGCACGGCGTCGCTTTGATGCACAACCAGCACCGGCCCCTCGGCCACCGTGTTGAGATGGGTGTCGGTAACGACCACCGCCACCTCCAGCACTCGCTCGATATCCGGGTCGAGCCCGCTCATCTCGATGTCGACCCAGATCAGGTTGTTCGCGTCGGCTGCCATAGGTTCCACTGAACGAAAAGAAACGATATTTTGTCATATAACCCGTTGATAGGATAATCTCGCTCCATGCAGACATTTACCCTCGTTTTTCTGGCCGCGCTCGCGCTTGCCACCGCCACCAAATTATGGCTTGGAATGCGCCACGTGGGTCATATTCAACGCCACCGCGACACTGTCCCGGTGGAATTCTCGAACGAGATCAGCCTCGACGCGCACCGCCACGCCGCGGACTACAGCTGCGCGAAGACGCGCCTGGGACTCGTCACCACCGCTTTGGAGTGCGCGTTGATCCTGGCGCTGACGTTCGGCGGCGGATTGCAGTGGATGCACGAGGTTACCGCCGGCTGGTTTGCGCCGGGTGTAACGCGCGGGGTGTCGCTGCTGATTCTGCTCGGCGCAATTTCGAGCGTGCTTGACCTGCCGTTCGCGTGCTACCGCACGTTCGGCATCGAGCAGCGCTTTGGCTTCAACAAGATGACGCCGCTCATGTTCATCGTTGATATGGTCAAGAATACCGCGCTCGCCGCGGCACTTGGCATACCCTTGGTCGCCTGCATCCTGTGGCTGATGGAACGCGCCGGCAACCTGTGGTGGCTCTACGCATGGCTGATCTGGGTTGCGTTCAACCTGGTGATCCTGACCGTTTACCCGGTGTGGATCGCGCCGCTCTTCAACAAATTTGTGCCGCTCAACGATCCGCAACTGCAGGAGCGCATCGAGCGCCTGCTCAAGCGTTGCGGCTTCAAGGCACAGGGTCTGATGGTCATGGACGGCTCGCGCCGCTCGAGCCACGGCAATGCTTATTTCACGGGATTCGGAAAATCCAAGCGCATCGTGTTTTTCGACACGCTGCTCGCGCGGCTGGTGCCGGGTGAAATCGAAGCGGTGCTCGCGCACGAGCTCGGCCACTTCAAGTTGAAACACGTGTTCAAGCGCATCGCGTGGATATTCACCGCCAGCCTTGCGTTCCTGTGGCTGCTCGCGCAACTCATGAACCACGCATGGTTTTACAGCGGTTTAAATGTGCAGACGCCCTCGACGGCGATGGCACTGCTGCTGTTTTTTCTCGTGGTCCCGCAATTCATATTCCTGCTGCATCCCGTGACAAGTTTCTATTCGCGCAAGCACGAGTTCGAGGCGGATCATTATGCGACGCAGCACGCGTCGGTTGCCGACCTGATCTCGGCGCTGGTCAAGCTTTACAAGGACAATGCGTCGACGTTGACGCCGGACCCGTTGCATTCGGTCTTTTACGATTCGCATCCACCCGCGACGGTGCGTATTGCGCGGCTGCAAAATCGGTGAGCGGTAAGCGGTGAGCAGTATGCGGGAAAAGCCCAGAGGTCTTATGGCATCGATCTTTCCGCTTAGCGCCTACCGTTTGCCGTCAGGACAAGGAGCATGGCGATGAAACTAGCACTCACCATCATGACCGCGCTGATGCTGGCAGGCACGGCCCTCGCCGCGCCGTTTCCGAAGGGCGACCCCAAAGCGGGCAAAGCCCTGTTCGACAAAGCCAAGTGCGACGCGTGCCACGCGTCGATGATGGGCGGTGACGGAACGAAACTCTTCACGCGGCCGGAGCGCAAGCTGAAAAGCGCGGCTGCGCTGCTCAAGCAGGTGCAGTTCTGCGCCGGTCAGGTCGGGGCGCAATGGTTTTCCGAAGAGGAAGAGCACGTCGCGGCCTTCCTCAACCAGCAGTTTTACAAGTTCCCGTGAGGGGAGAGGCGTGACGCGGAATAGCCGAAACCATCGCGTACCGTTCACCGCTTACCGTTCACCGCTTACCGTTCACCGCTTACCACTTACCACTTACCGGGAGTCATCATGACCACACAGGATCTCGCGCAGAAGAAATGCAAGCCGTGCGAAGGCGGCGTATCGCCGCTGAAACCGCAGGAAATCACCCAGTTGTTGGGACAACTCGATGGCTGGCAATTCCGTGACGGCGTGATCACCAAGACTTATGATTTCAAAAATTATTACCAGGCCATGGCGTTCGTGAATGCGGCCGCCTGGATTGCGCACCGCGAAGACCATCATCCCGACATGGCGGTCGGCTATAACAAGTGCAAAGTCGATTACTCGACCCACGCGATCGGCGGCCTATCCGAGAATGATTTCATCTGCGCGGCCAAGCTAGACGCGCTGTTCACGCTTTGAGCAGCGTCAAAAAAAAGGATCGCGCCCCCACCCAGTCAGGAACGGTCGTCGCCAGCTTTGGCCGCCAGTTCACGGTCGAACTTGCGGATGGCGCGCTGATCCCGTGCGTAACGCGCGGCAAGCGCACCGACATCGCGTGCGGCGACCGTGTCGCGATTGCCATGACCGCGCCGGACCAGGGCGTCATCGAATCGACCGCGCCGCGCGCGTCGCTCTTCTACCGGTCCGACATCCAGCGCGAAAAGCTGATCGCCGCCAATGTCACGCAAATCGTGATCGTGCTCGCCGCTGCCCCGCCCTACCATGCCGAACTGTTGGACCGCTGCCTGGCGGCGGCCGAAGAGGCGGGCATTCCGGCATTGCTCGCGCTCAACAAGATGGATTTGCCCGCCGCACCCGCAGCACTGCGGTCGCTGGAGCGCTATCGCGCGCTCGGCTACGACGTGCTGCCGCTTGCCGCCAAAATCGATATCGCACCGCTGCGCGCGCGCCTCGCCGGGCACGTGAGCGTGCTGGCCGGACAATCCGGCATGGGCAAATCGACCATCATCAACCGCCTGCTGCCGAACGCCGCCGCGCGCGTCGGCGAATTGTCGGTCGCACTCGGCGGCGGCCGTCACACCACAACCCACGCGCGGCTCTACCATCTCGATGCGACGAGCCATATCATCGATTCGCCGGGGCTGCAGGAATTCGGGTTGTTGCACGTCGAACCGGAGGACCTGGCGCATTGCTTCCGCGAGTTTCGGAGTCACCTCGGCCTATGCAAATTCAACGACTGCAAACACCTGACCGAGCCGGGATGCGCGGTCACCGCCGCCGCCGCGCGCGGCGAGATCGATGCACAGCGCGTGGAGTCCTACCGCAAGCTGGTGACGCAGTTGATGAAAAAAGCGCAACGCTGGGACTGATCAAATGCGCGTCAATACCGGGCCGGGGTCGCTCGCTTGAATCTACACAAGAACAGTTCGAACCGCAAAGTCGCAATGGTGCCAAGGAAACAAGGACAATCAACTATGAATGGGTGCTACGAACACGATCACCGAATAGGTGACGGATTCAAATGAATAAGATATTAGAACCGGTCTCAAAAACCCGAAAAGGCGTGTAACCGGCGATAAACGCCGATTAACGCCGATACATTTTCGACGGTCTGGCCCTCCTGAGATCTAGTATCTATCTGCGTTCATCCGCGTTCATCGGCGGTTGCTTGAGATTTTTGAGATGGATTCTAGCGAAATCTTTGCGCCTTCGCGTACCCCTCAAGGGGGTATTGAAAAGAACCTTTGCGGCGATCTTAAGCTTAGAACCAACTCGCGATGGTCGCCAGCAGGATTAAAAACAGCCACAGCACCAGCGCGCGCCAGATAAGGCCCACCGCCGCCTGCATGTAATCGACGTCGGCTTCATCGCCGTCGCCAAGCTGCGGACGGTAAACGATGCCGCTGTCCTCGTGCAGCACGCCACCCAACTTGACGCCCAGCGCGCCGGCAGCGGCTGCGAGAATTATTCCCTGCGAGCGCGAGCGCCACGTTGCCGCCTGCTCGCGCCAGCATTCGACCGCACCCATGAAGTCTCCGGTCATCGCGAAGCAGAATGCGGTGAGCCGCGCCGGCAGCCAGTCGACAATCGCGAACACGCGCTGCGCAAAGAGGCCGAACATGCCCGCTTCGCCGTCCAGCGCACCGCCCCAGCGATCGTTGAGCAGCGCGGACAGCCGGTAGCCGATTGCGCCAACCGGTCCCAGCACGATGAACCACGCCATGACACCGAACACGTGGCGGTGCGAGCGCATAAGCCCGAGTTCAATCGCGACGCGCGCGATTTCGCCGGCCGCGAGTGCCTGCGCTGATTCGCCGCGCCACTTGCCCAATACCTCGCGCGCGCGCGCCTGATCATTGGCACGCAGCGCGACCATTACATCATTGTAGAAGTGACTGAACTGGCGAAAGCCGAGCGCCAGGTACAGCACGGCGACGTTCCACGCGAACGCGAGCAACCCGTTGACGTGGCGCGACACGCTGTAAACAAGCAACGTGACGAGCGCGACCGGCACGACCGCCAGCAGCCATGAAATGACACCGTCTCGGTACTGCCCGGCATTGAAGTTTTGCGCGATGCGATTGACGTAGCGGGCAAAGGCGACGTAGAGCCGGTTGCCCGTGCGCAGCGGCCGCCATTGCTCGAGCAGCAACGCGCCTACCAGCGAAAGAAAAGTCATGAAGTTACAACCGCCGTTAGCACTTCATGCGCGACCAGCGCGAACCGGCATGCCGCTCATTTGCGCCCGGCCGCCGGCAGCGCGTCGTAACGAATTGCCACGATTTCTGTTTGGGATGCACCCACGGGCCGCTGCCACTTCACGGTATCGCCGAC
>JAYVME010000092.1:0-13050 GCA_043759115.1 Betaproteobacteria bacterium
CTACGGGCTCCCTCCATTTCCCCCGCGCAATATCATTCGAGCACTCGGTGTCCAACTAACGCTGAAACTCAAGTGTCCAACTAACGCTGAAACTCCGCCGGTAATGAGTTAAGAGTGACGCCACTCATTCTTGCCTGCCATTCCCAATTACCAATTCACTTGGTTTTGATCTTATCCGCGTTCATCGGCGTTCATCGGCGGTTGCATTTTGCTTTTGAGATGGCTTATTAATCGCCAAATCACCCTGCACGCCTGTGATAAAATGAGCATCCATTCGTCACAGGCTGCCATGGCGCTCTCCCCTCTTACGGCCTTATCTCCTCTCGACGGGCGCTACCGGAGCAAGGTCGAATCGCTGCAACGCTATTTCAGCGAGCTCGGGCTGATCCGCTATCGCATCCAGGTCGAAATCCAGTGGCTCAAAGCACTTGCCGCCGAGCGCGCAATCGGGGAAGTCCCAAAGTTCTCGGCCGCCACGTTGAAAGCGCTCGCTGCGCTCGTCAGCGGCTTCTCGGAGGCCGACGGCGCCGCGGTCAAGAAAATCGAAGCGCGCACCAACCACGACGTCAAGGCGATCGAGTATTTTCTCAAGGACAGGCTTGCCGGCAACAAGGAAATCGCCAAAGTCGCCGAGTTCATCCACTTCGCCTGCACGTCGGAGGACATCAACAACCTGTGCCATGCGCTGATGCTGAAAGAAGCGCGCGACGAGGTCATGCTGCCGGCGCTCGGCAAAATCATCGACCGCCTCACCGCGCTCGCCCACGATCTCGCCGATGCCCCGATGCTCGCGCGCACGCACGGCCAGCCGGCGAGCCCGACGACCCTCGGCAAGGAAATGGCCAACGTCGTCGCGCGCTTGAAGCGTGCGCGCGATCGCATCGCGAACATCAAACTCCTCGGCAAGATCAACGGCGCGGTCGGCAACTACAACGCACATCTCGTCGCCTATCCCGGCGTTGACTGGGAGAAATTCGCGCGCCGGTTCGTCGAACGCCTTGGCCTCGAGTTCAACCCGTACACGATTCAGATCGAGCCGCACGACGCGATTGCGGAACTCTTTGACGCATTTGCACGCGCCAATACGATCATGCTCGACCTCGACCGCGATGTGTGGGGCTACATCTCGCTCGGTTACTTCAAGCAGAAGACCAAAGCCGGCGAAGTCGGCTCATCCACCATGCCGCACAAGGTCAACCCGATCGACTTCGAGAACTCTGAAGGCAATTTCGGCATTGCCAATGCGCTGCTGCGCCACATGAGCGAAAAGCTGCCAGTCTCGCGCTGGCAGCGCGACCTCACTGACTCGACGGTGCTGCGCAACATGGGTGCCGCGCTCGGCTATACGCTGCTCGCGTATGATTCGCTGTCGAAGGGGCTCGCCAAACTCGAAGCCAACCGCGCGCTGTTAGCCAGCGATCTCGACGCCAACTGGGACGTACTCGCCGAGCCGATCCAGACCGTGATGCGCCGTTACGGCGTGACGGGCGCCTATGAGCAACTTAAGGATCTCACGCGCGGCAAGGGCGGAATTACAAAAGAATCGCTGCACGCATTCATCAAGACGCTCGCGATTCCGGCTGACGCAAAAAAGCGCCTGTTGAAGCTCACACCGGCAACCTATATCGGCAAAGCAGCGGAACTGGCGAAGAAGATTTAGCGCTTTTCCGCGGGAGCGCTGGCCTGATCTGCTTTATAATTCAGAGAAGTCGCAATAGTTTTTTCAGTCAAGCTGCGATACAAAAAAAAGGGGGAACGTGAATACGCCGATACTCAAGCCGGACGCCAACGCCGCCACACCATCGACCGCTACGCCCGATGCACTCGACCGCCGCGGTTTTCTCAAACAGGGCATCAAGGCGGCGGGCGCCGCAGTCGTCGGCGGCATTGCCGGGACAGCGCAAGGCGCGGAGCCGGTCGGCAAGGACTTCCCGGCATGGTCGACCGCGATGGGCAAGCCCCTGAATGGCTACGGCCAGCCGTCGCGCTTCGAGGAACCGGTCAAACGGTACGCAGCGAGCGCGTATGGAACTCTCGCCCCGGGCACCGGCAGCGCGCGCACGCCGCTCGAAAAACTCGAAGGCGTGATTACGCCCAACGGACTGCATTACGATCGCAGCCACAGCGGCGCACCCGACATCGATCCGGCGCAGCACAAGCTCCTGATCCACGGCCTGGTGAAACGTCCGCTGACGTTTTCAATCGCCGATTTATCGCGCTACCCGATGGTAAGCCGCATCTGCTTTCTTGAATGCGCCGGCAATAGCAGCGTGAATGCCATTTCACCCACGCCGCCGCAAGGCTCGGCGGGATTGGTGCACGGACTCGTTTCCTGCGCCGACTGGACCGGCATTCCACTGGCGTTGCTGCTCAACGAAGCGGGTGTGGATCCCGCCGGCAAGTGGCTGTTGGCCGAGGGCGCGGACTCCGCGGCGATGAGCCGCAGCGTACCGCTCGAAAAAGCCTATGACGACGCGCTGATCGCGCTCTATCAAAACGGCGAGCGCCTGCGGCCCGAAAACGGCTATCCCGTGCGCCTGCTGCTGCCGGGCTGGGAAGGCAATATGAACGTGAAGTGGCTGCGCAGCATCAAGGTCACCGAAGATCCGACGCATACCAAGGATGAAACGTCCAAATACACCGACCCGATGCCGGACGGCAAAGCGCGCCAGTTCACCTTTGAACAAGGAGTGAAATCGCTCATCACGCGGCCGTCCGCGGGGATGACCATGCAGGGCGCGGGGCTGTACGAAATTTCCGGGCTCGCCTGGAGCGGCGCCGGGCGCATCACGCGCGTCGAAGTGTCGCTTGATGGCGGCGCCACCTGGCGCGACGCCGCGCTACAGGGACAAGCATTGCCGAAGAGCCTCGTGCGCTTCCGCCTGCCGTGGGACTGGAACGGGTCGCCCGCGCAGTTGCAAAGCCGCGCCATCGACGAGAAGGGCAACGTGCAACCGACGCGCAAGACGTACAAGGCGGAAAACGCGGTTGACGGCCGTTTTCACAACAATACCATCGTCACCTGGAGCGTGAACGCAGACGGGAGCGTGAAAAATGTTTACGTTTAAGCCTATCGCTGCAACCCTCTTAACCGCCGTAATGCTCGGCGCGTGCGCGACACAAATGACCGATACCGTCGTGCCGACCCGCGGCCCGGGTCTCGGCCGCGCCGCCACCGCGCAGGAGATTCGCGCGGCGGATATCAGCATACCGCCGAGCGGCGCCGGACTGCCTGCGGGCAGCGGCAACGCGAAGCAAGGTGCATCGGTGTATGCGGCGAAATGTCTCGCCTGTCACGGCGAAAAAGGCGCGGGCAAACCGGCCGACGTGCTGGTCGGCGGTATCGGCAGTCTGGCGACACCCAAGCCCCTGCGTACCGTCGGCAGTTTCTGGCCGTATGCAACGACGCTGTTCGACTATACGCGCAGAGCAATGCCGCTACAGAATCCGAAGTCGCTTACCGACGACGAAGTCTATGCGGTCAGCGCATATATTTTGTATCTGAACGGCATCGTGGCGGAGGATGCGCAGATGAACGCGCAAACCCTGGCACAGGTGAAGATGCCGAACCGCGACGGCTTCGTCGACTATTCGCGAAAATAAAGCGCGCTAAAACCCCGGCGACTATCAGGAAGACTCTGATCGATCGTCATGCCCGCGTGTGAGAGAGTGCCCCGGCAGGTGTTAAGCCGGGAAGGGCATCCAGGAGCAGTTGAATTTACTGGGTTCCCGCCTACGCGGGAACGACGAAATTGTTTTTTCGGACCTTCTCTAGTTCTCGCGGTTCCGCCATCACGGTGACTGGCAGCCGGCCGCTATGCGTCTAACCGGCAGACAATTCACGCTGGAACCTGACTTATGTTCCCAGATCGTCCAGCCTGTGTCTATCATTGCCCTGCCCCGGTGGTGCGGCAGGAAGTAAGCACCGTGTAAGCATACCCCTGTATACTGCGCGCGTTTCCATAGAACGCTGCAAAGCGTCGCAGATCCGGCGGTCGCGCGCCGGTTCGAGGATATTGACAAGACAATGAATCGATTGCTACTTACGGGAGCTACCGGCTTTTTAGGTGGCGCAATAGTCTCGCGCTTGATCGGCACTCCGGAGTGGCCTTCGGTATTGCTGTTGGTTCGCGCCGCCAACCCCGCCGAGGGACGCGCGCGGATTCTGACCGTGCTGCGAACTTTTGAAGTACCTCAATCCCTGCACCACAGGGTCGAAGCGCGCCAGATCATTTGCGGCAGCCTGACCGATGTGGCTGAATTTGCCGACGATCCGCGCCTGGCGGACGTCACGCATGTCATCAATAGTGCCGCGGTCGCCTCCTTCGCCAACCACCCCCAAATCTGGCCCGTGAACGTCGACGGCACACTCGAATTTGCCCACGCTCTGCATGCACGCGCGCGGTTACACCGCTTTCTGCATGTCGGCACCGGCATGGCATGCGGCATGGACGCTCCGTCGCCCGTGCGCGAAGACTACGCGCCCGGCGCAGACGTGAAACACCTCGTCGAATATACAGCGTCGAAACTCGCCTGCGAGCGCCGCTTGCGCGACGAACTGCCTGATTTACCGCTGGTCGTGGCGCGCCCGTCGATCATCGTCGGCCACACGCGTCTCGGCTGCAAGCCTTCGCCGAGCATATTCTGGGTATTCCGGCTCGCCACGATGCTCAGGCGCTTCACGTGCGGCCTCGAGCAACAGATCGACGTGATCCCGGCGGATTACTGCGCGGACGCGATTCTCGCCTTGCTGCGCAAGCCGAAGCTCGCGTATGACCACTATCACATCGCCGCCGGCCCGCAACGCAGCAGCACTTTCGGCGAGCTCGATCGTGCGCTTGCGCACGCCGGGCGCGATCACCCGCGCGAGCCGTACCAGAAGGTCGATTACAAGGCGCTGGCGGGACTGCAGAATTGCTTTCACGCCTTGTTCGGCGCGGGCAACCAGCGGCTGCTGTTGCGCGCGATGCGCCTCTACGGCGTGTTCGCGGCCCTCGGGATTACGTTTGAAAACGGCCGCCTGCTTGCCGAAGGCATTCCGCCGCCGCCCGCCTTCGCCGATTACATCGGGCTGTGCGCCGAAACGACCGAGAACCTGTCGATTTACGAACAGATGAAATACGACTTCAAGGGCGCCGGAGCCGCCGGCGGCGCAGGTTCTTCAAAACCATTGCAAACTCCGTTGCAAATACCGCTGCAAGGCGCTGCTGCCAGCCTCGCCGTCGCGGCCTGAACGAACTGCGGACCGGCTTCGCGTCAAACCACGATTTTCGTTTCTGAAGTTCATTTGATCCAGATCAACAGGACAGCCGCGTCTTTAAAATATTCTGTTATCGACTCTCTCTTAGAGAGTCGCACCGGCATTCAGAGCGGTGCCGGCTAAGCCCCCTCCCGCTTAGCCGTTTTTGGGGCGATAAGGCGGCGTTCCACCTTGTCGCCCCGCATTGTTTTCCCCGCCTGCCGCGTCGCACGAAAGCCCGCCAGATCCGCCGTCCCGCGGCATATTGCGTCCGCGCGCGCGTCGCCCGTTCCGGAGCCGGGGATTGCGAATACCTTCGTGGTAACGTCTAATTCCATCACACCGGCACAGTCAGAGGAAAGATTCTCTCATGGACAGTCAATTGCAGTCGCTCGATCAGGTCAAGGCCACCATCCTTGATATGGCCATCAAGTTCGGGCCGAAGCTGCTGGTCGCAATCATCATCCTGGTTGCCGGCTACCTCGTCGGGCGCTGGGCGGGCCGCATCGTGGGGCGCATGCTGGCGCGGTTCAAGCTCGAACCGCCGGTGCGCGCGCTGCTCGTGCGCTTTCTGCAGATCCTGGTGTTCGGACTGTTCGCGATCATGGCGTTGCAAAACCTCGGCGTCGAACTGTTGCCGCTGATCGCGGGCCTCGGCGTGGCGGGCGCGGGCGTCGCGCTCGCGATGCAGGGCATCCTCGGCAATGTAGCGGCCGGACTCACCATCATCTTCACGCAGCCCTTTCATGTCGGCGATTACATTTCGATCGCCAAAGAGGAGGGCGAGGTCCTCGATATCAGCCTGTCAAGCACGACGCTCGGACATGCCGACTGTTCGAAGGTGATTATCCCGAACCGCAAGATCGTCGGCGAGATATTGCACAACTACGGCCGCATCCGGCAGCTTAACGTGGCGGTCGGCGTTGCCTACGGCACCGACGTAAGCGCCGCCCTGGGCGCGATCGACGAAATTCTGCGCGCCAATTCCCGCGCGCTGACGGATCCGGCGCCGGCGATCGGGGTCGCGCGCCTCGCCGACTCCAGCATCATCATCAGCGTCAATCCATGGGTCAATGTACCCGACTACAACGCGGCGGTGAGCGAGATCAACCAGGCGATACTGAAGACGTTCAAGACACGCAACATCGTCATACCCTTCCCGCAGCGCGAAGTGCGGATGCTGGGTAGGGAGGGGGCCTGACTGTGCGACCTGACTGCGCGCCCGACGGGCGCGATTCAGTCCGGCGGTTTATGCAGGGGGCCGGGTCGTGAAATCCCGTAGCCCTGCGCGAAACTGACGTTCAATTTTCGCAAGAGGTTCAGCGTCGGCGCGTTCTCGACGTGTTGCGCGATGGTCTGCACGTCGAACGAGCGGCAGGCGTGGGCCGCGGTCTTGACTTCCGCCACCGCCGCCTCATTGTGGGCGAGTTCCTGAATCAGGCGGCCGCCGATTTTCAGATAGCTTGCGCCCAGTTCCTTGATCGGGCGAAACGGGATGTTCTCGTCGTCCATTGCGCCGACCGAAATCCGGCAGCCGATTTTTCTCAAACCTTCCGCCATTGCCACCGCGCTGGCCGGATAATTGGATTCCTTGCCGGGAAATTCAAAGCACAGCGAGTCGCCGCCGATCTTGTTCCGCTTGAGTTCTGCGCCGACAAAGGAACAGAAATCCGGATCGGCCAGCGTGCCGCTGCACAGGTTCAGGTGCGCGATACCCCGCTGCTCGCGCCGCATCACGCTATACCCCGCGAGCAATTTGCGCACGACGTAGCGATCAAGCTCGGGCCCAAGGTTGAAATACTCCAGCATCGGCAGGAACGACCCCGGTGGAATAAGATGCCGCTCTTCCTCCTGCAAACGCACGAAGACTTCGAAATGCGCGCCCTTATCCCCGCCTGGCGCCAGCTTGACGATCGACTGGCTGAAGAGAATGAACTCGTTTTGGGAAAATGCCCTGCTGAGCTTTTCCTGCGGCTTGTCCCACCCTGAAATGGTGCCGGCAACGCTGACGAGATAGCGCTCCTCGCTTTCGACATCAGGCATACGCGCTCCTCGTGAAATTCTGACCAGCTGACATTCTATGTGCAGAATCAGACAAAGTACGCGCTGTCACTGTGCAAATTTGCGCGAGCGCCGAAAAATCTATCGTTTTGATAGATTTTTTTGCAACCGGTATGAAAATGACAGGCAATGAGCGGCCGCAGCGCTTCATTTTACCGGCGTAGCGAGCGGTTTGCCTTTTTCGACCACGTAAGTCGCCAGCACTTTCGCTTTTCCGCTGCCGACGTTTCTGCCGTCGTGTACGATTCCGGCCGGGACAAAGAAGGTGTCGCCCGCGTTCAGTGTCACCGGCGCCTTGCCCTCAATTTCGATGACGAGCGTACCCTCCAGGATATAGCCGAATTCCTCGCCGGGATGCGTGTGCTTGCCCGCTGCCACGCCCGGATCGAATTCGGCCCTGACCTGGACTGCTTCGCGTCCGGGGGTGGAAAGATCGCCCTTTTGCAGCATCGTGCGGGTAAATCCCGGCTGTTGCGCCTGCAACGTCTGCGTGCCCAATGTACCGAACAACACCGCGATTGAAACCGTTGCAGCCAGTGCGAATTTTGCGTTTTGCATAATCTCCTCCTTGAGGTTAGTCCAAAAATGGTAGCCCTTCGAACAACTGACCGATCGATTCTACGCCAGGGATCGAGACTATCCTATTCATGTGACCTCTCGCCAATGTCCGGTCTTAAAGCGGAAACTACCGCAACTGCCTTTACGCCAAAGTGACCAATTCAGTTTTTCGCGTTGCCAAATTTCTGGCGCATGAACTGCACTACACCCGGCAGGACAGACACCACGATGATACCGAGTATGAACAGAGTGAGATTGTTCTTGACGACCGGAATGTTGCCGAAATAGTAGCCGCCATAAATAAAGAACCCGATCCAGAAGACGCTGCCGGAAAAGCTGTAGAACAAAAATTTCGAATAGGTCATGCGCCCGATGCCCGCTACGAACGGCGCAAAGGTGCGAATGACAGGCAGGAAGCGCGCGAGAATCACCGTCTTGCCGCCGTGCTTTTCGTAAAAGCGCTGGGTGCGCTTGATGCGCGCGGGATTGAGGAGGCGCGAACGCTCGCGCTTGAACACGCGCGGGCCGAGGTAGCGGCCGATCCAGTAGTTCGTGTTGTCGCCGCTGAACGAGGCGAGCACGAGTAACGCAAACAATCCGTGCACGTCCAGCGCACCCGTCGCCGCCAGCGCGCCCGCCACAAACAGCAACGAGTCGCCGGGCAGAAACGGCGTCACCACCAGACCGGTCTCGCAATAAATAATCAGGAAGAGAATCACGTAGACCCACGCGCCGTAGGTCTGGATCAGCACCGTCAAATGCTGATCGAGGTGCAGAACGATGCCGAAGAACTGCGCGAGCAACTCCACTGGCACGCCTTGACGCTATCTCGAATCCGACGTAACCGCCGATGAATTCTTTTCAATACCCCCTTGAGGGGTACGCAGATGAACGTCGATAGAAAGCCCTTCCCCGCTTGCCTTCGTCTCACGAGCGGGGGCGGTTGGCATTGCAATCAAATTCCGTGCGCTCCGTGGACTCTTGTTCTTGATTTTCATCTGCGTTTATCTGCGTTTATCGGCGGCTAAACGCTTGAGCAAAGGTTCTAGATCGCCGCGCCGACTTCGTTCTTTTTCTCCGGCTTGACGAGGTCTTCGCGCGACACGCCGAGCCACATGACGATCGGGCTTGCAACCAGCACGGAGGAATAAATCCCGAAACAGATGCCGATGGTGAGTGCTAACGCGAAGTAGTGCAGCGTCTCACCGCCGAACACGAGCATCGAAGTTACCATCAACTGCGTGCAGCCGTGCGTGATCATGGTGCGCGATATGGTGCGCGTGATCGCATTGTCGATCACGTGGGTGACGCTCGCCTTGCGCATCTTGCGGAAATTCTCGCGGATCCGGTCGAACACCACGACCGATTCGTTGACGGAGTAGCCGAGGATCGCGAGCACCGCGGCGAGCACGGTCAGCGAAAATTCCCATTGAAATATCGAGAAGAAACCGAGAATGATGACGACGTCGTGCTGGTTGGCGATGATCGCGGCGAGGCCGAACTTCCACTCGAATCTGAGCGCCAGGTAGGCGACGATGCCGATCGACACGAACAAAAGCGCGAGTCCGCCGTTATCGATAAGCTCCTTGCCGACCTGCGGCCCCACGAACTCGACGCGCCTGACTTCGGCCGTGGCATCGGCCTTGCGCAGATCATCGCGCACCAGTTCGGACAGCTTGGCGCTGGTGAGCCCCGCCTTGACCGGCAACCGGATCAGCACGTCGAGCGAGGTGCCGAAGTTCTGCACCGAAGCATCGGCGAAACCGAGCTTGCCCATCTGTTCGCGGATTTTGTCGACGTCAGGCGCCTTCGCGTAGTGCACCTCCATCACCGTACCACCGGTGAAATCCACGCCCAGATTCAGCCCCTTGGTCGCGAGAGACCCCACCGCGACGAGGAACGTGATGATCGAGATCACGTTGAACACCAGCGCGTGGCGCATGAACGGAATATCGTTTTTTATTCTGAAGAATTCCATAATTTTTCCTGAATGCGTTAGGGGTTAGGCGTGAGGAGTGAGGAGTGAGGCGAAAAATCGCTCCACCCTTTACGCCTGACGTCTCACGCCTTTCCCTTTGCCGGCGCTGCCGCGCCGGGCTTCCACACCTGCCCGATCGAGACGCTCTCGAGCCGGCGGCGGCTGCCGTAATAGAGATTCACCATGCTGCGCGACACCATCACCGCGCTGAATATCGAAGTCAGGATACCGAGACACAGCACGACCGCGAAACCTTTGACCGGACCCGAGCCGAAGAAAAACAACGCCAGGCCGCCGATCAGCGTGGTGACATTGGAGTCCAGGATGGTCCCCCACGCGCGCTCGTAGCCGGCGTGTATCGCCGCCTGCGGCGTGTTGCCGTTTCTCAGTTCTTCGCGGATGCGCTCGTTGACCAGCACGTTGGCGTCGATCGCCATCCCGACCGTCAATGCGATGCCGGCCATGCCGGGCAGCGTCAGCGTCGCCTGCAGCATCGACAGTAACGATATCAGGAACAGCACGTTAAACGCGAGTGCTACGACCGAGATCACCCCGAATACCTGGTAGTACAACATCATGAAGACAGCAATCGCCGTGAAGCCAATCCACGTCGAGTGAAACCCAATCTTGATGTTTTCCGCACCCAGGCTGGGGCCCACCGTGCGCTCTTCGATGATGTCCATCGGCGCCGCCAGCGAACCCGCGCGCAGCAGCAGCGCGAGGTCATTCGCCTCGCGCGTCGACATGCGGCCGGAAATCTGGAACCGCCCGCCGAGCTCGGACTGGATGACGGGTGCTGTGATGACTTCGGGTTTGCCTTTTTCGATCAACAGCACCGCCATGCGCCGCTTGACCGCCTCGCGCGTCGTATCGCGCATGATGCGCGCGCCCTGGCCGTCGAGCTCCACGCTGACGATAGGCTCGTTGTTTTGCTGGTCGAAGCTGGGCGCTGCGTTGGTGAGGCGCTCGCCCGTGAGAATCACGTTCTTGGACAGGAGCAACGGTTCGGTCGTCTTGCCGCGGTGCTCGATAAATAATTCCGTGCCGAACGGCACGTTGCCTTTCATCGCTTCTTCGATTTTCTTCGGATCGTAATCGCGGCCCTGCGGATCGCTTGCATGCGCCTCGACCAGACGCAATTCAAGGCTGGCGGTGCGGCCGAGGAGCTCCTTCGCGCGCGCGGTGTCCTGCACACCCGGCAATTGCACGACGATGCGATCGGCGCCCTGCTGCTGGATGATGGGCTCGGCCACACCCAGCTCGTTGACGCGATTGCGCAGCGTGGCTATATTTTGCTGCAGCGCCAGGTCCTGGGTGCGCTTCTGCTCCTCGGGCTTGAGCGTAGCCACGAGGCGAAATTCGCCGCCCTGCTCCTGCTCGGTCAGCCCAAGCTCGGGGGCGGAGGTTTCGATTTCCTTGCGCGCTTTGTCGCGGGCATCCTTCTCGCGGAACTTGATTTGAAGGAGCTGCCCTTCGCGCACAATGCCGCTGTACGGAATGCGCTTGTCGCGCAGCAGGCCACGAATATTGCTGCCAACGCCGTCGATTTTCTTGGTCAGCGCGGAGGGCATATCGACCTGCAGCAGGAAATACACGCCGCCGCGCAAGTCGAGACCCAGATACATCGGCAGCGCGCCGATCGCGGTGAGCCAGCGCGGGCTGCGCGAGACCAGGTTCAGGGCGACGACAAAATCGTCGCCGAGCACCTTTTGCACCGCGTCTTTGGCTTTCAACTGGGTGTCGGTATCGGCAAACCGCACCTTGAGGGTCACCGCGTCAAGGAATATCCCGTCGTTCGCGATATTGGCGGCTTTCAGCGCCGCCTCGACGCGTTGCTGCAAATCGGCATCGACTTTCTGCGTCGACTTCGCGGGCGAAACCTGAATCGCCGGCACTTCGCCGAAAAAATTCGGCAGCGTATAGACGACGCCGATCAGCAGCGCAAAGCCGATCAGCAGGTAGGTCCAGAGGGGGTAGCGGTTCATTGTTTACTTGGTGAAACGTGAATGCGTGAAGGGGTGAAAGGGTGAACAAACCAACGCAGTGAATTCATGGGCATCTGCCTTTTCACACTCCTTCACTCCTTCACCCCTTCACGCTTTCCCAGCTTCACTCAACGCCCTTAATGGTGCCTTTGGGCAGCACCAGCTGCACGGCGGGACGTTGCACCCGGATTTCAAGCTTGTCGGCGATCTCGAGCGTGACGTAATTGTCGGTGACCTTGGTGATCCTGCCGAGCACGCCACCGGCGGCAACCACCTCGTCGCCTTTTTGCAAGCCATCCACCATCGCCTTTTGCTCTTTGGCGCGCTTCATCTGCGGACGGATCATGATGAAGTACAAAACCACGAACATCAGGATGATCGGCAGCATTGACATGATGTCGGCACCGCCCGGCGCAGCGGCCTGCGCCCAAGCTTCATTGATAAACACGGTATTGTCTCCTCATGCGCGGCGGACGTTTCGCCACGACCCGTAAAAAGGTGCGTATTCTAGCACGTAGAGAGCCGCTAACATCATGAAACACGTGTGCGCGTTTCATGATGTTAGGGGCTCTTGGGCGCGTAGCCGCCTAAATTCGCCTATGAAATCGGCCAGCCGCCCGGCGGCGATCGCCCCGCGCAAGCCCGCCATCAATTCGAGAAAGTAATAGAGGTTGTGCCACGTATTCAACCGCGCGCCGAGAATTTCGTTGACTTTCTGCAGGTGATGCAAATAGGCACGGGTAAAATTGCGGCACGTGTAGCAGCCGCACGCGGCGTCGAGCGGCTGTATATCGTCGCGATACTGCGCATTTCGCAGCTTGATGGTGCCGTGGCGCGTGTAGATCCAGCCGTTGCGCGCATTGCGCGTCGGCAGCACGCAATCGAACATGTCGATGCCGGCCATCACGCCCGCGACCAGGTCTTCCGGCGTGCCGACGCCCATCAGGTAGCGCGGTTTGTCGGGTGGCAGGCGCGGCGCGGTGTGCGCGAGGATGCGTTGCATATCGGCCTTGGGTTCGCCGACCGACAGGCCGCCGATCGCGTAGCCGTCGAAACCGATGCCGGTCAGCGCCGCCAGCGAGCGGTCGCGCAGATGTTCATGCATGCCGCCCTGCACGATGCCGAACAGCGCGTTGGAGTTTTCTTCAAATGCACGCTTCGAACGTTCCGCCCAGCGCAGCGACAACTCCATCGATTCTCCCGCCGCGCCGACATCGGCCGGATACGGC
>JAYVME010000093.1:0-5900 GCA_043759115.1 Betaproteobacteria bacterium
CAGGTCAAGAAATCCGGCGCGCCGGTCATGCTGGTGTTCCCGAGTGAAGGATTGGGCTGGGACATCGAGGCCACGGGCATCGTCAAGACCACCAAAAAACTCGATGCGGCAAAGAAGTTGATGGACTGGATTGCGAGCAAGGAAGCCAACGAATTGTATGCCGGCTGGTGGCAGGTCGTCGCGATGCCCGGCATCGCCAAGCCGCAACCCAATATCCCGGACAACTACGAGCAGTTGATGATTAAGAATGATTTTGCGTGGGCCGCCAAAAACCGCGACAAGATCCTCGCCGAATGGCAGAAGCGCTACGCGGCGAAGACCGAGAAGTAGCCTCGTCGTTGAATTAATCACTGGCGTCGCGGAACAACCGTTCCCCGGCGCCGGTTTTTTTAAATCTGCCCCCCCTGCGATGACCGACCACGGCGCTGCCGACTTACGCATCGAGCATATCGTCAAGCGATTCGGCGATTTCACCGCGTTGAACGACGTGAGCCTCGCCATCAACAAGGGCGAGCTCGTGTGCTTTCTCGGCCCGTCGGGCTGCGGCAAAACCACGCTGTTGAGGATCATCGCCGGTCTCGAAGTGCAGACGAGCGGCGCCATCCTGCAAAACGGCCGCGACATTTCGCGCCTGCCGCCGATGATGCGCGACTACGGCATCGTGTTTCAGTCGTATGCGCTGTTTCCCAATCTCACCATATACGACAATGTCGCCTACGGGCTCGTCAATCGGCGGCTGCCGAAAATGGCGATCCGCGAACGCGTCAATGAACTCTTATCGCTGATCGGGCTGCCGGACAGCGGCGCCAAGTACCCGGGCCAATTGTCGGGCGGCCAGCAACAACGCATCGCGCTCGCCCGCGCGCTCGCGACCTCGCCCGGACTCCTCTTGCTCGACGAACCGCTGTCAGCGCTCGATGCGCAGGTGCGCGTGCGTTTGCGCGGCGAAATCCGCCACTTGCAGCAGCGTTTCGGCGTGACCACGATATTGGTCACCCACGATCAGGAAGAAGCGCTGTCGATCGCCGACCGCGTGGTGGTCATGAATCAGGGCGTGATCGACCAGGTCGGCACGCCGATGGAAATCTATCGCCAGCCGGCCTCGCCGTTCGTCGCGGATTTCGTCGGCAAAACCAACATGCTGGCGGCGGTCGTGCGCGGCGATGCGGAGCTTCAAATCGGCGACGTGCGCCTGCCGGCCAACGGCACGCCGGTCAACTTCCGGACCGGCACAGCGGTGACGGTATTTCTGCGTCCCGAGGATGTGGTGGTGAGCAGTGCCGGCGACGCAGTGCCGGGGTCCTTCGCCGGCCGCATCGAAAATATCGAGTTTCTCGGCGCGCTGTGCCGGCTCGGCATACGCGTCGACGGCATTGCATCGCAACTGGTCATCGCCGACTTCTCGCCGCGCGACATGCTGGCGTTCCACATCGAGCGCGGCCGCCCGGTGCGGGTGAGCCTGCCCGCCGCGAGCATTCGGATTTTTCCCAAGTAGATACATGAGCGCCGTACTCTCGCCGGCAATTCTCCCGCCACGCGCTATAACACAACGCGTGCACTGGACCGAACGCATCGGCCACCTGGTACTGCTCGCGATGGGTGCTGCGCTCGGCATCGCGTTGTTCGCGCCGATTTTCATGATCATGGCAAAAAGCATCGAAGACACCGACGGCAACTTCGTCGGCCTCACCCACTTCATCGCTTACTTTCAAACGCCCGCGCTGTCGCAGTCGATCTGGAACAGTGTCTGGGTGTCGGGACTGGTTATGCTGATCACGGTGCCCGCCGCCTTCGCATTTGCCTACGCGCTGACGCGCAGCTGCATGCCATTCAAAACATTGTTGCGCAACATCGCGCTGATCCCGCTGCTGGCGCCATCACTCTTATCGGCGATCTCGCTCATTTACTGGTTCGGCAATCAGGGCGCGCTCAAGTCATGGATGGGCGAAAGCCAGGTTTACGGCGCGTTCGGCATCGTCCTGTCGCTCGTCTACGCGACATTCCCGCACGCGCTGATGATCCTCGTCACCGCCCTGTCGCTGACCGACGGCCGACTCTACGAAGCCGCCGAATCCATGGGCACGCGCACGCTGCGCAAGTTTTTCACCATCACGCTGCCGGCGGCGAAATACGGCCTGATCAGCGCCGCGATGGTGGTGTTCACCTACGCAATCTCGGATTTTGGCGTGCCGAAAGTGATCGGCGGCAACTTCAACGTGCTGGCGACCGACATCTTCAAGCTCGTTATCGGCCAGCAGGATTTCGCCAAGGGCGCGGTGGTCAGCATCATGCTGCTGGCGCCGGTATTCATTACCTATGTCGTCGACCTGCTGGTGCAACGGCGGCAGATGGCGCAACTGACCGCGCGGTCGGTGCCGTATGCGCCCAAACCGGCGCGTGGCTTCGACCTTGCGATGAGCGCATTCTGCTGGCTGGTGGCGGCCCTCATGCTCGCGGTGCTCGGCATGGCGGTGTGGGCGTCGTTCGTCAAGCTGTGGCCGTACGATTTGAGTTTCAGCCTGCACCACTACCGCATGGGGGTCGTTGAAGCCGGCATCTTCGACGCCTACGTAAACAGCGTGAAAATGGCGCTGTGGTGCGCAATCGGCGGCACGGCTTTTGTTTTCGTCTGCGCCTATCTGCTCGAGAAAACGCGCGGCATCAATTGGTTGCGGCCGCTCCTGCGCATGTTCGCCGTGCTGCCGATGGGTGTGCCGGGACTGGTGCTCGGCCTCGGATTTATTTTCTTTTTCAATCACCCGGATAATCCGCTCAACGGCATCTATCACACGATGGCGATCCTCGTGATTTCGACCATCGTCCACTATTACTCGTCCAGCCACCTGACCGCCTTGACCGCCTTAAAGCAGATCGACAACGAGTTCGAAGCGGTGTCGGCATCGCTCAAGGTGCCGTTCTTCAAGACCTTCTTCGTCGTGACCGTGCCGGTGTGTCTGCCGGCGATACTCGACATCAGCCGCTACTTTTTTGTCAACGCGATGACGACCATATCGGCGGTGGTGTTCCTCTACTCGCCCGACACCATGCTCGCGGCGATCGCGATACTCAATCTCGACGAAGCCGGTGAAATCGGCCCCGCCACCGCGATGGCGACGTTGATCGTCATCACGTCGTCTGTTGCGTGTTTCATATACTACCTGCTCAACCGCTTTCTGGAAGTTAAAACCCAAGCCTGGCGCAAGCCGGCGGAACAGAACTAAGGAGAACCGCATGACTGCGCAGCCGACGGACCCGATCCTGCTGACCCCCGGACCACTGACCACGACGCTGCAAACCAAAGAAGCGCAGCTGCGCGACTACGGCTCGCGCGATAGCGCGTTCATCGACATGACCGCCGGCCTCATAACCCAGCTGAACGATATCGTGCATGGCGGCAATGACCATGCGTGCGTGCTGATGCAGGGCAGCGGCACTTTTTCCGTCGAAGCCGCCCTCGGCACCTTGGTTCCGAAGAACGGCCATGCGCTGATCTGCATCAACGGCGAATACGGCAAGCGCATCGCGAAGATCTGCGAGATCATCCAGCGCAAGCACAAGCTATTGCAGACCGCGGAAGATGAGCCGACCACCGCCAAAATGGTCGACGACGCATTGGCCGCCGATCCATCATTGACGCATGTCTCCATCGTGCATTGCGAAACCAGCACCGGCATCCTGAACCCGCTCGAAGAAATCGCGGCCGTCGTCGCCACCCGCCAGCGCGGTCTTTTCATCGACGCCATGAGTTCGTTCGGCGCCATCGACATCGACGCGCGCAAAATCCGCTTCGACGGCCTGGTCGCCGCGTCGGGCAAGTGCCTGGAAAGCGTGCCCGGCATGGGCTTCGCCATCCTGCGCAAAGCCGCGCTCGAGCAATGCAAAGGCAACTGCCATTCGCTCTCGCTCGACCTCTACGACCAGTGGCAGGCGTACGTGCGTACCAAGCAATGGCGCTTTACGCCACCGACGACGGTGGTGGCAGCACTGGCCGAGGCGCTCAAACAATTCCAGGCGCACGGCGGCGTTACCGGCCGCGGGGCGCGCTATCGCAAAAACTGCGAGATACTGATCGACGGCATGGAAAAACTTGGCTTCGTGTCGTTTCTGCCGCGCGCGATCCAGGCGCCCATCATCACGACATGGCACGCGCCGGCTGATCCCAAATACAATTTCAACGCTTTCTACGACAAGGTGCGCGAACGCGGTTTCACACTCTACCCCGGCAAGCTTACGCAGGTGGAAACGTTTCGCGTCGGCTGCATCGGCGCGATTGGCCACACCGAGATGCGACAAGCGGTCGACGCAATCGCGGCCATCGTCAAGGAAATGGGCATTACCCAGTTGAAACCCGCCGCCAAGGCACGCGCGGCTGCCTGACCGAAGCTATCATGGCCGCGCACACGCAACGCAAAACCAACGCG
The DNA here is from genome assembly GCA_043759115.1 of Betaproteobacteria bacterium. Taxonomy (GTDB): domain Bacteria; phylum Pseudomonadota; class Gammaproteobacteria; order Burkholderiales; family SG8-41; genus PALSA-1004. The sequence continues at coordinate 4,422 of JAYVME010000093.1, forward strand.
ATCCCGGCCGCTGCATATCTCGCGCCGGAGGTACCGCGCGAGTTGCCGTGGCACCCGGTGCCGCTCGTGCGCGCCACGCCCGAGTCGCTCAAAGGTTACGGCAAGCCCGACAAATTCATCGCATTCTACGTCGATGGCGGAAAGGGTCTCTACATCCACCCCAACGTCTGGCATGAAGCCGTGTTCCCGCTCGCTGAACGCGCGAGCTTTTACGACGAGCAGGGCAAGGTTCACGCGCGCGTGAGCTGTAACCTCGCAACAGAATTCGGCGTATTCCTGTCGGTTCCCCTCGCCGCCCCGGCATAAGCTTAAGACGCGCGGCGACAAGCGAACTCCCGGCGCGTAAAATGCCGCAAACACCGGCGGTGAACCCTCTCGCCGGCGCAATTACCCTGGAGTAAAGCATGGCTGCACCAGCCGACATCACCAACATGGCGCTGTTCTGCGATTTCGAGAACGTCGCGCTGGGCGTCGCCGACGCCAAGTATGCAAAGTTCGACATCGACAAGGTGCTCGAGCGCCTGCTGCTTAAAGGCAGCATCGTCGTCAAGAAGGCCTACTGCGACTGGGATCGCTACAAGAGCTTCAAGGGCGCGATGCATGAAGCGTCGTTCGAGTTGATAGAAATCCCGCACGTGCGCATGTCGGGCAAAAACTCCGCCGACATCCGCATGGTCGTCGATGCGCTCGATCTCTGCTACACCAAGTCGCATGTCGATACGTTCGTCATCATCAGCGGCGATTCGGATTTCTCGCCGCTCGTCAGCAAGTTGCGTGAGAACAACAAAACGGTGATCGGCGTCGGCGTCAAGAATTCAACCTCCGATCTCCTGATCGCGAACTGCGACGAATTTATTTTCTACGATGATCTCGTGCGCGAGAAACCCGTGCGCAAGCGCGCAGCACCCAAAAAAGCCGCGCCGAAGACTGACTCGAGTACGCCGGCAGTCGACGCACCGAATAAATCCGACGACAACAAAAAACAGGAAGCGCTCGATCTGATCGTCGAGACCATAGAGGCGCTTGGCGCCGAGCGCGGCGAAGACGAGAAAATCTGGGGATCGATGGTCAAGCAGGCGTTAAAGCGGCGCAAACCCGGCTTCAACGAAGCGTATTACGGCTTCCGCTCATTCAACACGCTGCTGGAAGAAGCGCAGGCCCGGCACATGCTCAAGCTCGAACGCGACGAGAAATCAGGCGGCTATATCATCCGCATGCTGGCGCACGAGGACTGATCGCTGCGCGAGCGCGGCGGTCGTCATACTTCGCTACAAGGTAAAGCGTTGACCCCTTTCGCTTGCTTCGGCACTCGCGGATGTTTCTTGCCGTGAAAGAAAATGAAGCGGCGAATCCATTGCAGGTAGGTGTCTTCCGTGCGCAGGCTGTAGTGCTTTACGCGCAATCGGTCACGTACCTGGTCGAGCAAGCGTGGTGACGACATGACATCCTCCGGTGGTGCCTATACCGAATGAACGTAGA
>JAYVME010000094.1:0-5898 GCA_043759115.1 Betaproteobacteria bacterium
AGGCGCTGCGCGACCAATTTCGCCACGGTACCCTTGCCCGAAGCGGAAGGACCGTCAATTGCAATCACCGGTGGCTGCTGGCTATCCCCCATTTTTTCCATACCTTACTTTGAACCGCCAAGACCGCCAAGGTAAACTCAGAACAAATAAATTGCCAAATTCCAAACTTATGCGCACAAGAAATTCTTGATGAACGAACGGCGTCGAATTTTAGCTGATGAGTTTTCTTGGCGGTCTTGGCGTCTTGGCGGTTAAACCGTCTTGATTTTCAGTCCTGCAGTGCGGGCAATTTCAACGAAACCCGGGAAAGAAGTGGCGACGTTTGCGCAGTCGCTGATTTCAATCGGCGCACCGGCGCGCAATGCGGCGACCGAAAATGCCATCGCGATACGATGATCGGCATCACTTGCAACACTGCCGCCACCGTAACTGCCGCCGCTGACGCGCATGCCGTCGGCGGTGGGTTCCGCGGTGATACCCAGCGCATGCATGCCATCCGCCATCACCTGAATGCGGTCGGATTCCTTGACGCGTAACTCCTCCGCCCCGCGCAACACCGTCGTGCCGCGCGCATTGGCCGCCGCGATAAACAACACTGGAAACTCGTCGATCGCCAGCGGCACCAGTGCGGCCGGAATGTCGATCCCTTTCAGTTCGGCATGGCGCACGCGAATATCGGCTACCGGCTCCCCGCCTGCCAAACGCTCGTTGAGGAGTTCAATGTTGGCACCCATCAGGCGCAGGATGTCTATCACGCCGGTGCGCGTCGGATTGACACCCACATGCTCAAGTATCAGATCAGAGCCCGGTGCAATACTCGCGCCGACCATGAAGAACGCCGCGGAAGAAATATCCGCCGGCACTTCGATATCCGTCGCCGTCAGCCGGCCGCCCCCGTTCACGCACGCCATGCTGCCCTGGCGCACGACGGGATAGCCGAACGCCGCCAGCATGCGCTCGGTGTGATCGCGCGTGGGCGCCGGTTCCGTCACGCAAGTACGGCCGCGCGCATAGAGCCCCGCCAGCAACAAGGCTGATTTCACCTGGGCGCTGGCAATCGGCAATTGATAGTCGATGCCGCGCAGATTGGCGATGCCCATGATTTTCAACGGCGGGCGTCCGCCCTCGGCAGTGGATATTTCGGCGCGCATCATGGCGAGCGGCTCCGCCACCCGCTTCATCGGCCGCTTGCGCAAGCTCGCGTCGCCGGTCAATTCGCAATCGAAACTCTGCCCGGCGAGCAATCCGCACAGCAGGCGCATCGAGGTGCCCGAGTTGCCGCAATCAAGCACCTTGTGCGGCGCCGTGAGCCCGCGCAGGCCGACACCCTGCACGGTAACGCGGCCGTGCTCCGGTCCGTCGATACGCACGCCGAGTGCGCGAAACACATTCATCGTCGCCATCGCATCCTCGCCCTCGAGAAAGCCGCTGATCCGCGTCACGCCCTCAGCGATGGAGCCCAGCATGATGCTGCGATGGGAGATCGACTTGTCGCCCGGCACGCGCAGGCGCCCGGTCAGCGCGCCGCCTGGCTCGATTTTGTAGGTAAGCGTCATGCCACTCGCCCGCATGAGGATTGAGGAGAGCAAAGCGAGGAGCCAAGGAACGCGGATTGAGTAGCCTCGATTGGGTTGAACAGATGTTTTCCCTCGATCCTCAATCCTCGCTCCTCGATCCTATTTTTTGAGCAGCCATTTTGCGCGCGCGGCGCGCGCAAAAGCGAATTTCGCTTCCAGCGCCGGTTCGTCACTGGCTTCGACCATGCCGCGCACCGCCTCCAGATCGCTAAGATACCCGTCCAGCGCATCGAGTATCGCATCCCGGTTGGCCACGCATATATCCCGCCACATTTCGGGAGAACTGCCGGCGATGCGCGTTAAATCGCGAAACCCGCCGCCGGTGTGCTGAAACAATTTCGCGGCATCCGGGTAACCCGCAATATTGCCGACCGCGGTAAACGACAAAAGATGCGGCAAATGACTCACCAGGGCGAACATACGGTCATGCTCGGCCGCGGCCATGGTAATGACACGCATGCCGGCGAGTTTCCACGCCGCGCTCACCAGCCTCACCGCCCGCGGCGCGGTTTCGGACTCCGGGGTGAGTATCACGTTGCAGCCCGCGAACAATTCCGCAAACGCCGCGCGCGCGCCGCTTTTTTCGGTACCGGCGATCGGGTGCGCCGGCACAAAACGCGCAAATGCACCACCGAGCTGTCGCCGCGCTGCTTCGATAACGTCGCGCTTGGTGCTGCCCGCGTCGCTCACCACCGTATGCGGCGCGAGGTGCGGCGCAATCTGCGCGAGCACCGCACGGGTCTGTCCCAACGGCACCGCGAGCAACACCAGGTCGGCGTTTTTGACCGCGCTTGCGGGATCGGTGGCGATTTCATCGATGATGCCGAGCCGGCGCGCCGCGAGCAGATTGGCACGGCTGCGCCCGACGCCAACCACGCGCGCGACGGCGCGCCGCTTCTTCAGCGCCAGCGCGAACGAGCCGCCGATAAGGCCGGCGCCGAATATGACGAGCTTGCCGATCAGCGGTTTGTGTCCGCGCGGTCTGCGCGCGATATTGCGCGTTTTCTTCATGCTGTTAACGACTGCGCGAGTGCTTCGAGAAAGCGCTCGTTTTCCGACTGGAGGCCTATGCTTACGCGCAGGAAGTCGGGCATTTGATAAGCCGCGAGCGGGCGCACAATCACGCCGCGTTTAAGCAGCCGCTGAAACACGCCGGCCGCGTCTTTGACCTTGATACTGACGAAATTACCGGCCGACGGAATGTAGGCGATGCCGAGCTTCGTCAAACCCGCGGTAAGTTGCCGCATCCCCGCCTGATTGAGCTCGAAACTGCAGCGCACAAATTCATGATCGTCGAGACCGGCGGCCGCTGCCGCGAGTGAAATGCTGTTCACGTTGAACGGCTGGCGCACGCGGTTCATCAGGTCCGCAACGTCGGGATGCGCGAACGCGTAGCCGACGCGCAGTCCGGCCAGGCCATAGGCCTTGGAAAAAGTGCGCGTCACGATGAGATTGGGAAATTCCGCCAGCCACGCCAGCGAATCTGCCTTGAGCGCATCCGGGATGTATTCGTTGTAAGCCTCGTCAAGTACCACGATGACCTGCCGCGGCACTTCTCGCAGGAAACCATGCAAGTCGGCGGCGCTGATCAGCGTACCCGTGGGATTGTTCGGATTGGCCAGAAATATCATCCGCGTGCGCGGCGTGACTGCGGCCAGCATTGCGCCGAGGTCGTGCGCAAATTCGCGCGCCGGCGCCTCGACGCCCGTCGCGCCCGTGTACTGAATCTCCAGCGCATAAATTGCGAACGCATGCTGCGAGTACACGGCTTCCACTGACGGCGCCAGAAACGCGCGCGCCGCCGCGTTGAGCACGTCGTTGGAGCCGTTGCCGAGCACGATCCGCGCCATGTCGACGCCGTAGCGTTTAGACAGCGCCAGTTTCAGCTCGAAACCGTTGCCGTCCGGATAACGCGCGAGGTCAGCGAGCGCCGCCTGGATTGCCCGCATCGCCAACGGACTCACCCCCAGCGGGTTCTCATTGGACGCGAGCTTGATGATTTTGTCGGGGTGTATGCCCAGTTCCCGTGCCAGTTCCGCGATCGGCTTGCCCGGCTGATAGGGCGCGATCGAACGTATGTACGCGGGTGCAAGATCGCAAAGATCTGACACGCGGTTGATGGCGTTTTTCATTTGGCCTTTAGAGGTTGTAGCCGGCACACGCGGATTTACATCGATGGCTGCCGGACGCTCACGACCCGGCGCACCTAGACCATGCCGGCGGGATAGGACCCGAGATTTTTCAGGAATGCGGCTTGCGCGCCAAGCTCGCGCAACGCCCGCGCCACGTTGGCGTCCTGCTGGTGGCCTTCGATGTCGACGTAGAACAGGTATTCCCAGCGGCCGGTGCGCGCCGGCCGCGATTCCAGCCGCGTCATGCTCACGCCATGTTGGGCGAGCGGCGTCAACAGTGAGTGTATCGCGCCCGGCACGTTACGCGTCGACATTACCAATGACGTCTTGTCCTTGCCCGACGGCCCCGCATCGTGCGCGGCGATCACCACGAAGCGGGTCGTGTTTTGCGGCTCGTCTTCGATGTTGCTGGCGATGATTTTCAAACCATAGACTGCCGCCGCGGTCTTGCTTGCGATGGCCGCGGCCGTCGCGTCTTTGGCGGCCATGCGCGCCGCCTCGGCGTTGCTTACCACCGGCACGCGCCTCGCACCGGCATAGTGCTGGTTGAGCCACTCGTGACATTGCGCGAGGCTCTGGCTGTGCGAAAGTATTTTCTTCACGCCCGCCAGCTTGCCGCTTTTGTTCATCAGGCATTGGTGCACGGACAAGAGCACCTCGCCACAAATCCTGAGCGGCGTTGCAAGCAACAAATCGTGCGTGCGGCTGATGCTGCCCTCGGTTGAATTCTCGATCGGCACCACCCCGTAGAGGACTGCGCCGACCTCGATCTGCCGAAACACGTCGTCAATCGAAGCGCACGGCTGCAATTGCGCCTGGCTGCCGAACTGGCGGATCGCGGCTTCTTCGCTGAATGTCCCCTGCGGGCCGAGATAGGCGACCGATATACCGTCTTCGAGCGCGCGGCAGGCCGACATGATTTCCGTATAAAGGCGCGTCAGCGCCGGCGCCGGCAACGGCCCCCGATTGCGCGCCGTTATACGCCGCAAGACCTGGGCCTCGCGCTCGGGACGGTATTTGGCGCCGCTCTTGGCGTGTCCGATATCCTGCGCCAGCGCCGCGCGCTCCCCCAACAGGTCGACGATGCGGTCGTCGAGCGCATCGATACGGGCGCGAATTTTTTTAAGCTTGTCGCTCACTCAAGACCTTTGGAACCGCAGATAAACGCAGATAGCCGCCGATATTAAATCAATCAGGCCCCATCGGGGTATCTGCGTTAATCGGCGTTCATCGGCGGTTGCTTTTCAGATTGTCTCGGCCGGCAAATAGCGTACCGCCAGCACACCTTTGATCGCGGCAATCCTGTCGACCACCTGCGCCGGCACCGTGCTGTCGACGTCGACCAGCGTGTACGCCATCTCGCCTTTTGACTTGTTCAGCATGTTGTGAATATTAAGTCCTGCGTCCGCCATCGCCGTCGAGATCTGGCCCAGCATATTGGGCACATTGGAATTCGCTATCTGCACGCGAAACTGCGATTCGCGCGCCATCACAACATCGGGGAAATTGACCGCATTCTGGACGTTGCCGTGCTCGAGGTAATCGCGCAACTGATCGACCACCATGATTGCGCAGTTGTCTTCGGCTTCGCGGGTCGAGGCGCCCAGATGCGGCAACGCGATGACACCCGCCTTGCCGAGCAGCGCCGCCGCCGGGAAATCGCACACATAGGACCTCAGTTTCTTCGCCGCCAGCGCGCCCAGCACCGCGGCATTGTCTACTATGCCATCGCGCGAGAAATTGAGCAGGATAGCGTGGCTGCGCATCAGCGCCAGGCGTTCGGCGTTGATCAAATTTCTGGTCGCCTCGATATACGGCACATGCAGCGTCACAAAATCCGCCGCCTTCAACACTTCTTCGACCGAATTCGCTTTTCTGACCTGCGACGGCAGGCTCCATGCCGCGTCGACCGTGATATGCGGATCGTAGCCAAGCACGTTCATCCCGAGCTTGATCGCGGCATCCGCTACGAGACTGCCGATCTTGCCCAGACCGATCACGCCCAAAGTATGTTTCGGCAATTCGATGCCGGCGAAATTTTTCTTGCCACCCTCGACCGTTGTGTTGAGTGCCTCGTCGTCGCCGGCAAGTCCGTCGACAAAGCGGGTGGCCGGCACCAGATTGCGCGCCGCGATCAGCATGCCGGCAATCACCAGTTCCTTCACCGCGTTGGCATTGGCGCCGGGCGC
>JAYVME010000095.1:0-5894 GCA_043759115.1 Betaproteobacteria bacterium
TTGTTGTCGTTGCTGGCGTTGTTGCCGATGACCTTCTCGGTTGCGTTGGGACGCCTGATCGACCGCATCGGCGTGCGCAAACCGATGCTGGTTGGCGCCGCGGCGCTGTTCGCCGGCATCATGGTGGCGGTGATATGGCCGACGCTGCCCGCGCTGTTTGTCACCAGCTGCCTCGCCGGCTCGGGCTTTATTGTGTTCCATATCGCGGTCAACTATCTGGCGGCGGTGACCGGCCGGCCCGAAGACCGCGCGCGCAACTTCAGCTGGCTGGCGCTCAGTTTTTCAACCTCGGGTTTTCTCGGGCCGATGGTCGCGGGCTTCGCGATCGACGGGATCGGCTACCGCCTCACAATGCTGCTGCTCGCGTGCTTTGCGCTCGTCACCCTGATCGCGCTTGCCCTCAAACGCATCGAAGTGCCGCTGCAGCCGGCCGACGTGCCCGGCGCGAAACAGCGTCGGCTGATTGATTTGCTGCGCAGCCCGACGATGCGGCGGGTGTTTATAGTGAGCGGGCTCCTGTCGATGGTGTGGGATCTGTTCTCGTTTGTGGTGCCGATCCACGGCTCGCACATAAACCTCTCGGCGTCGACCATCGGGCTTATTCTGGGCGCGTTCGGCGGCGCGGTATTCGTGGTGCGGCTCGCCATGCCGCTCGTGATTCATCGCGTCGGCGAATGGCAAATGCTGATCGGCGCGATGATTTCCACCGGCATCGGATTATTCATTTTCCCGCTCGTGACGACCGTGCCGGTGCTGATCGGCCTCGCGTTTTTTCTCGGCGCCGGTCTGGGCGGCGCGCAACCGATGATCATGTCGCTGCTCTACAACAAGGCGCCGCCGGGCCGGGGTGCCGAGGCCATCGGCGTGCGCACGCTCTTGATCAACATCAGTCAGACGGCGATTCCGCTGTTGTTCGGCGCGCTGGGCGCAGCCCTCGGCATGACGCCGGTATTCTGGACCATGGCCGCGTTGCTGGTGGGCGGCGGTTATTTTGTGCGCAAGCCCTGAGCCAGGCGGATTAGGCCGGGAACTACGCCCTGCTTGCGCGGTCACAACCGGCGTGTAGAATCGCGCAACCTGATTTCAAGCCAACGGGAAACCCTGACCATGAAACGTATTGTATTGTTCCTGCTGACCAACGTCGCCGTAATGCTGGTACTGTCGGTGGTACTGAGCGTGCTCGGCGTCGACCGCTTTCTGACCGAGAACGGCCTCAATGTCGGCATGCTGCTGGTGTTCTCGCTGATCGTCGGCTTCGGCGGCTCTTTCATCTCGCTGCTGATGTCAAAACCGATCGCGAAGTGGTCGACCGGCGCGCAGGTGGTCGACGGCAGCGAAGGCCCCGAGCAGTGCTGGCTGGTCGACACCGTGCGCAAGCTCGCCGACAAGGCCGGCATCGGCATGCCGGAGGTCGCGTACTACGAGGGTGATCCCAACGCGTTTGCCACCGGTGCGTTCAGAAACTCGGCGCTGGTCGCGGTCTCTACGGGATTGCTGCAAGCCATGAGCAGGGACGAGGTTGAAGCGGTACTCGGCCACGAAGTTTCGCACGTCGCCAACGGCGACATGGTGACATTGACGCTGATCCAGGGCGTCGTCAATACTTTCGTGGTGTTCCTTGCGCGCATCGTCGGCTATATCATCGACAAGGCGGTGTTCAAGAGCGAGCGCGGCGCCGGCCCCGGCTATTACATAACTGTGATCGTATGCCAGATCGTATTTTCCGTCCTCGCGTCGATAATTGTCGCGTGGTTCTCACGCCAGCGCGAGTTCCGCGCCGATGCCGGCTCTGCGCAGCTACTGGGCTCCAGCCAGCCGATGATCAACGCGCTGGGACGACTCGGTGGACTCGAACCCGGCGCGCTGCCCAAGTCGATTGCCACCTCCGGCATCAGCGACAAGCCGGGTTTCATGGCGCTGTTCTCGACCCATCCGCCGATGGAGGAGCGCATCGCGGCGCTGCGGGCACGACACTAAGGCGGCCCTGCGCAGCCAATAAAAACGGCCAGTGCCGCTCACGCGGCACTGGCCGATTCTTTACTACTCGCGTCGAACCCGGTTTACCTGGCGACGGGAATTACTTGAGGTGCTTGCTGACCAGTTTGGTCATCTCGAACATCGAGACCTGCTTCTTGCCGCCAAACACTGGCTTGAGGTTGTCATCGGCATTGATGTTGCGGCGGTTCTTGCTGTCCTGCAAACCATGCTTCTTGATGTAGTGCCACAGCTTCTTGGTGACCTCGGTGCGCGGATAGGGGCCGGCGCCGATCACTGCGCTCAACGCGGCCGAAATTTGCATCGGCTTCATAAATGCCGCGCTGGGTTTACGTGCGGATTTTTTCTTCGCGGGCTTTTTGCTAGCTTTTTTCTTTGCGGCCATCGTCTGTTCTCCTTGACAGTAAAGACTGGGATTTCACCCAAAAAAATTGGGTTGAGCGGATTGTAATCCAAACTTTGCGCTTGTGGTGCAATCTTAGAGAGAAAAATGCCACTGCCGCCCGCGGCGCAGAACGGGCGGGGCGACCCTTCCGCGCCGGCTTTGCGATGCTGCTTTGCGTCGTTGAAATCCTGCCGGCGAAGGAATAGAGTGTCCAGCTTCGCTTGGGAGGAGATCACCATGCCAGCCAAAATTACGCTAAACGTCAACGGCAAAGCAGCGACTGTTAACGTCGACGATCCGGATATGCCGCTGTTATACGCCCTGCGCAACGACTTGGGATTGCACGGCCCGCGCTATGGCTGCGGCCTCGGCCAATGCGGCGCCTGCACCGTGCATATCGACGGCAAGGCGGTGCGCTCATGCCAGATGCCGGTCGCAAAAGCCGTCGGCAAAAAGGTGCTGACGCTGGAGGGGCTCGGTTCGCCGGCCCGGCCGCACCCGCTGCAAAAGGCGTTTATCGAGGAGCAGGCGGTGCAATGCGGCTACTGTATCAACGGCATGATCATGCAGGCCAAGGCACTGCTCGACCGCAACAAACGCCCGAGCGAGGAAGAAATCAAGCTGGCGCTCGCTCACAATCTGTGCCGCTGCGGCACGCATCTGCGCATCGTGCGTGCGGTCAAGCGCGCCGCGTCGGAACTGGCCTAAGGGAGAATAACCATGTCAAATCAGACTATGTCACGGCGTGATTTCCTCAAGACCAGCGGCTCGCTGGTGGTCACCTTCTCGCTCGCGGGGCTCGCGCCGCGTGCCGGCGCGCAGTCCGCCGCCGCCGCCAAATCGGTCGCGCTCGACGCGGTCGACGGTTTCGTTGCGATCGGCGCCGACGGCGGCGTCAACATCTATTCCGGCAAAGTCGACCTCGGCACCGGCGTGCGTACGGCACTCACCCAGATTGCCGCCGACGAGCTCGACGTGCCGTTTGCCAAGGTCAAAATAATCGAAGGCGACACCCTGCTCACCCCCGACCAGGGACCGACCTACGGCAGCCTGTCGATCCAGATCGGCGGCATGCAGATACGCCAGGCTTGCGCGACCGCGCGCGCGGCACTCGTCGCGCAAGCCGCGCAGCGCCTCAATGTGACGCCCGGCGAGGTGGTGACACAGGATGGCGCGTGCGTCGCCAAAGGCCAGCGCGTCGCCTACGGCGAACTCATCGGCAACAAAGAGTTCCAGCTCAAAGTCGACGCCAAGGCAACGCTCAAGGACCCCGCGACCTACAAGATCGTCGGCAAGTCGGTCGCGCGGCTCGACATCCCGGCGAAGGTCACCGGTGAATTCCAGTACATGCAGGACTTCAGGCTGCCGGGCATGCTGCACGCACGCGTGATCCGGCCAACCGGCGTGCGCTCCGAGTTGATCGCGTTCGATGACGGCGCGGCCCGGAAAATCCACGGCTTTGTGCAGACAGTGCGCAAAGGCAACTTTCTCGCCGTCGTCGCCGACTCGGAGTGGGCGGCGATCCGCGCCAGCGGCGCGGTGAAAGCCCAGTGGTCGAAATGGGCGGGCCTGCCTGATAGCAAGAACTTGTGGGCGCACGTGCGCAAAACGAAGATCAACAAGGACGAAGACCTGCAGAAAGCCGGCAACTCCGCCGACGCGCTGAAGAACGGCGCGAAGAAAATAAGCGCGACCTACGACTTCGCGATCCACACCCACGGCTCGATCGGGCCGTCATGCGCGGTCGCCGAATGGAAGGACGGCAAGGTCACGTGCTGGAGCGCGTCCCAGCAGACGCACCTCTTGCGCAAGCAGATGGCGCAAATGTTGACGATGAAAGAGCCGGACGTGCGCTGTCTGTACGTCGACGGCTCCGGGTGCTACGGCCGCAACGGCCACGAAGACGCCGCCGCCGACGCGGTGCTGATCGCGCGCGAAGTCGGCAAGCCGGTGCGCGTGCAGTGGATGCGCGCCGACGAGCACGGCTGGGACCCGAAAGGCCCGCCGACGCTGCTCGATTACCGCGGTGCCCTCGACGAGAAGGGCAACATCGTCGGCTGGGAATCCGAAGTGTTCATTCCCGACCGGCCTTCGCAAATCTCGGTGACGCTGGTCGCCGCCGAACTCGCCGGACTGCCGAAAGAACCGGCGCATCCGGGCAACATTCACGCGGCGCTCGCGATTCCGTACACGATCCCGAACATCAAGGCGACCGCGCACTGGCTCGCCGAGACGCCGTTCAAGCCGTCGTGGATCCGCACGCCCGGCCGCATGCAAAACACCTTCGGCAACGAAACGTTCATGGACGAACTGGCGGCTGTTGCCGGCGCCGATCCGGTGGAGTTCCGGCTGCGGCATTTGAACGACAAGCGCGGCATCGAGTGCCTCGATCGCGCGGCCAAGCTAGCTGGCTGGATGCCGCGCAAATCGCGGCCCACTTACTCGGGCGATATCGCGTACGGTCGCGGCGTGTCGTATATCAAGTACGAATTGGTGCGCACCTACGTCGCGGTGGTCGCCGACGTGGAAGTCAACCGCAAGACCGGCAAGATCAAGGTGGCGAAATTCTTCGTCGCGCACGATTGCGGGCAGATCATCAACCCCGACGGCTTGAAAAACCAGCTCGAGGGCAACGTGGTGCAGACCGTGAGCCGCACGCTGATCGAGGAACTCAAGTTCGACCGCTCGAAGGTGACGAGCGTCGACTGGAAGAGCTATCCGATACTCACCTTCCCCGACGTGCCGGAAGTCGTGATGGATCTCATCGACCGGCCGAATGAAAAACCGTGGGGGGCGGGCGAACCGACCGCGGCGGTGGTGCCGTCGGCCATTTCGAATGCGGTGTACGATGCGCTGGGCATCCGGCTGCGCTCGGTGCCGTTCACGCCGGACAAAGTACTCGCGGCGCTCAAGACCGCATAACAGGCGGTCGCTCAGGGACCACGGCGCCGTTCGCGGCGCCGTTTTTTTGCTACCGTTTATTTCGCGCGAGGCGCAAACCGCTGAACCAACGACACGCCGGTTAATACGCGTTAGCCGGTGCCGGCATCCTGGCGGGATTTGATTATTTGGTGTTCCACATGATGGAGAACAAAATTGGCCAGCACGACCAATACCGAGACCAGGCCCGCCCACACCATCATGCCCAGCCCCGCCAGCACGCCGACCGCCGACGCGCACCATACCGTCGCAGCGGTGTTGATGCCGCGGACCGTCGCGCCCTGATGGATAATGAATCCGGCGCAGAGAAATCCGACGCCGCTGACGACCTGGCCCGCGACCCGCGCCGGGCCCGAGCTATCGCCGACCACCACGCCCGCCATGACAAATGCAGCCGAGCCCAGCGCAACGAGCGCGTTGGTGTGCAACCCCGCGGCATGCCCGCGCAGTTGCCGCTCGAGACCGATCAGCGCCCCGCACACCAGCGCCTCGACCAAACCGAGCGCATAATCAATATTTACCTGCGTCAACGCTCCGCCATCCATTCGAACCTCCCTTGGTCATGTCACGAACC
>JAYVME010000096.1:0-5869 GCA_043759115.1 Betaproteobacteria bacterium
AGCAGCGCGATCGTCAGGAGATCGAATTGCGGATCGAGCGCGCCGAATACCGGCAGCGCGACCAACAGCGCGAGCTGCGAGACGAGCATCCAGCCGCGCCGGCGGCCGAACGCCGGCAGCGCGTAGCGGTCGATGAGCGGCGACCACAGGAATTTCCAGTTGAACGGAAACTGCATCAGCGCAAAGAGTCCGATCGCGCGCAAATCGACATGCTCGGAGCGCAGCCACGCCGGCAGCAGGGAGAGCAGAATGTAGAGCGGCAAACCCGAGCTGAAACCGGTGAAGACACAGATCAGCATGCGCCGGTTAAAGAGCGCCGCGCGCCAACCAGGCGGCGTGGAAAGCGGTTCGGCCATTACAACTTACGCGCGCTCGAAGCGGTACACCGCGAGGCTGCCGAGCAGGTTCGGCAGCAGCGTCACCGCGCTGCCGTCGCGCATCACGATGCGCTCGAGGATGCGCACGTCATGGTCGCGGCAAAAATTCTCGAAGTCGGTAATCGTGCATAAATGAATATTCGGCGTGTCGAACCACGCGTACGGCAGATTGTCCGACATCGGCATATTGCCGCGGATGACCTGCAGCCGGTTGCGCCAGTAGCCGAAATTGGGAAACGTGACGATGCCCTCACGGCCGACGCGCAGCATTTCGCGCACCACGCGCTCGCTGCTGCGCACCGCCTGCAGCGTTTGCGACAGGATCACGTAATCGAACGAGCCGTCCGCGAATCCCGACAGACCGCGCTCCAGGTTGCCCTGCACCACGTTGACGCCGTTTCTGACGCACGCGAGAACGCCGTCATCGTCGATCTCGACGCCGTAGCCGATGGCGTCGCGCTCGTCGGCGAGATAGCGCAAGAGGGAGCCGTCGCCGCAGCCGAGATCGAGCACGCGCGCGGCGGGCTTGATCCAGTTGGCAATCGCCGCAAAATCGGCGCGTTGCATGGCGTTTGTATTCATGCGCCGATGCCCGTTGCGATGCGGTCATAGTAAGCGGCGACCAGGCGGTGGTACCGCGCGTCGTCGAGCAGGAACGCATCGTGGCCGTGCGGCGCATCGATCTCCGCGTACGTCACGTCGCGGCGGTTGTCGAGCAGCGCCTTGATTATTTCGCGCGAGCGCTCGGGTGAAAAACGCCAGTCGGTGGTGAACGAGACGACCAGAAATCCCGCGGTCGCGGGTTCCAGCGCAAGGCTCAGATTGCCGCCGTGCGCGGCGGCGGGGTCGAAGTAATCGAGCGCCTTGGTGATGCGCAAATAAGTGTTGGCGTCGAAATAGTCCGCGAACTTGTCGGCTTGATGGCGCAGGTAGGATTCGATTTCGAACTCGACGCCAAACGTGTAATTGAGCTTGCCATGCCGCAGCTGGCGGCCGAACTTGCTGGCCATCTCGTCGTCCGACAGGTAAGTGATGTGGCCGACCATGCGCGCGACCCTCAGGCCGCGCGTCGGCTGCGTATGGTGCTCGTAATAATGACCGCCATGGAAGTCCGGGTCCGTGATGATCGCCTGGCGCGCGACTTCGTTGAACGCGATGTTCTGCGCCGACAGATTGGGGGCGCACGCGATCACCAGCGCGTGTCCGATGCGCTCGGGATACTGGAGGGTCCACGACAGCGCCTGCATCGCGCCGAGACTGCCCCCCATGACCGCGGCGAAGCGCTGGATGCCGAGCTGATCGGCCAGCCGCGCCTGCGTCGTGACCCAGTCCTCCACCGTGACGACGGGAAAGTCCGCCCCCCACGGTTTGCCCGTCGCGGGATTAATCGACGAAGGTCCCGTCGAACCGAAACAGCCGCCCAGGTTATTGACGCCGATCACGCAGAAGCGATTGGTGTCGAGCGGCTTGCCGGGACCGATGATGTTGTCCCACCAGCCGATATTATTCGGATCGCCGGCGTAGTAACCGGCCACGTGGTGCGACGCGTTCAACGCGTGACACACCAGCACCGCGTTCGATTTATCCGCGTTGAGCGTGCCGTACGTTTCGTACGCGAGTTCGTAGCCGGCGAGCGTTACCCCGCTGCAGAGCGCCAGCGGCGCGGTAAATTTCGCGCTGCGCGGAGTGACTGCCCCGACTGAATGTTGGTCTGCTGTGCCGTTCATAAACGAAAAAACCCGGTCAGCTTGCGCGAGTCCCGGGTTGTCCTTCTCTTTAGCCGGATTTATTAGGCGCCCGCAAGCTGAACTCAAATCGGCGCACAAAAGCTGCCACAACCTTACAGGGTCATGGCGGGCGTTGTCAAATACTATACCAGCGGCGTTTCAAGCCGGGCAGGTCCTGCCGTACCCCCGGGATTTCACACAACATAGACCGCGCCTCCGGCGCCGTCAGGCGTTAAGCCTTGCCAGCATGGCGCGCAGTTTATCCGGATCGTCGGCACGCAGCATTTTGCTCACCTGCGGCGCGATGTCGCGCAGTTTCGATCTCAGCACCTGTTGCTTGACTTCGAGCAGGCACGCCGGGTGCATCGACAGCTGGCGCAGGCCGAAGCCGAGCAATAGTCGCGTGAGTTGCACGTCGCCCGCCATTTCACCGCATAACGCGATCGGCTTGCCGGCCTTGTTGCACGCCTTGATGATGTGCGCGACAAGATTCAACACCGCCGGGTGGAGCGGATCGTAGAGGTGCGCCACCGCGTCGTCCGTGCGGTCGATCGCCAGCGTGTACTGGATAAGATCGTTGGTGCCGATCGACAGGAAATCGAGTTTTTTGATGAACGTGTTGATCGCCAGCGCCGCGGCCGGAATTTCGATCATGCCGCCGACCTCGACCGTGCGATCGTAGGGGATGAATTTGTCTTCAAGATATTGCTTGGCTTGCGCGACATAGCCGAGCGTTTGCGTGATTTCCGGCGCGCTCATCAGCATCGGAATCAGGATCTTCAATTTACCGTAATGCGATGCACGCAGCATCGCGCGCAATTGCGCCAGGAACATCTGCGGCTCGGTGAGCGACAGGCGGATTGCGCGCAGGCCGAGTGCTGGATTGGTGCCCGTGGATACCGCGCCGTTTATCTGCTTGTCGGCGCCGAGATCGTAGGTGCGGATGGTGACCGGCAGACCGTCCATTTCGCGCGCCACTCTGCGATATGTCTCGAACTGCTCGTCTTCGTCGGGCAGGTTATCGCGGTTTAAAAACAGAAATTCCGTGCGGAAGAGCCCGATTCCCGTCGCGCCGTTTTCCCGCGCGTCGACAATGTCGTCCGGCAGCTCGATATTGGCCTGCAGCTCGACCTCGATTGCATCGAGCGTGGTGGCGCGCGTATCGCGCAGGCGTTTGAGTTTTTGCCGCTCGAGGTCCCATTGATGCTGGCGTAGTTTATATTCGGCGAGCGTCTGCGGATCGGGATCGACGATGATGACGCCCTGCGAGCCGTCGACGATCAGCAGTTCGTTTTCGCGCACCAGCTGGCGCGCGTGGTGTAGCGCGACGATCGACGGAATATTCAGGCTGCGCGCGACGATCGCCGTGTGCGAGGTGGTGCCGCCCAGATCGGTGATGAAGCTTGCGAACTGGTGCTGCTTGAACTGGATCACGTCCGCCGGCGACAGGTCGTGCGCGACCAGGATCAGGTTTTGCTCATCTCCCGTGCGCGCCGGCGGCGTATAACCGGGTTGTCCGAAGAGTACCTTCATCAGGCGTTCGACGACCTGGATCACGTCGGCCTTGCGTTCGCGCAGGTAACCGTCCTCGATCTGGTCGAACTGGTCGAGCAGCGCATCCATCTGCACCTTGAGCGCCCACTCGGCGTTGCACTGCTCGGTTTCGATGATCTCGCGTGGTGCTTTCGACAGCGTCGCGTCGTTGAGTATCATCAGGTGCAGATTCAAAAAAGCATCGAATTCCTGCGGCGCGTTGGATGGGATCTGCGTGCGCAGTTCCTCGAGCTCGGCGCGTACGGTCTTCAACGCGGAGTCGAAGCGGGTTATTTCCTCGGCGATCTCACGCTGCGGCACCACGTAGTGCGCGACTTCGAGCTTGGCGTGCGATACGAGGTGCGCGTGGCCGATGGCGATGCCACCGGACACCGGGATGCCGTGTACGGTAAAGCTCACGAGGCCTTCGCCCTCGTTAAGGATGAGGGATGAAGGATGAAGGATGACGTAAGGCTAGCACTCGCAAGGGCTGCCATGCATTCATCCTTCATCCTTCCGCCTTCATCCTTGGTTACTCCCCTTCTCCGAAACAACCGGCGATCAGTGCGGTGAGGGCCGTCATCGCGGCTTCTTCATCCAGACCGTCGGTTTCGATACTGATGGTGGAGCCCTTGGCCGCCGCCAGCATCATCACGCCCATGATACTTTTGGCGTTGACACGCTTGCCATTGCGGGCAAGCCAGACATTGCTCGTGAACTGACCCGCGAGCTGGGTAAGCTTGGCCGACGCGCGCGCGTGCAGGCCCAGCTTGTTGACGATCTCAGCTTCCCGTTGCTGCATTGTGCAGTTTGAACGCCGGTACGCGCAGCACACCCTCGCAGCCGCCGCTGATCGCCTTGGTCACTATGGTTTGCAGATCGCGGTCGCGGTAAGTCAACACGCGAATCAGCATCGGCAGGCTGACACCGGCGACCGCCTCGATCTTGCCCGGCATCACCAGTTTGGACGCAAGGTTGCTCGGCGTGCCGCCGAACATGTCGGACAGAATCAGCACGCCGCCGCCGTCGTCGAGTTCCTTCGCCAGCGTGCGCGCCTGCAGCAGCAGCAGCGCCGGGTCGTCTGGCGCGGTGACGCCGAGTTGTTTCAGGCGCGGCGGCCGTTTGTTGAGGACATGGCTCGCGCAATGGATCAGGCTCTCGCCGAGCGTGCCATGGGTGATGATCAATATGCCTATCATGCGGGAGGGTGGTTGCAGTTTATCCGTGGAAATTATACTACTACGGCGCGCGGCGCCAGACGCGGCGCGCATCGGGTCAGGCGAAAAACCATTGATTTATGGTGGATGCCGCGGAACGGAACGGGCTCAACGCCGTTCGACCGCGTGCTCCACGGCGTCGAGCATCATGCCGGCGACGTTGAAGCCCGTCTGCTCGGTGATTTCCTGAAAACAGGTCGGGCTGGTGACGTTGACTTCGGTCAGAAAGTCGCCGATGACATCGAGTCCGACGAGCAACAGGCCCTGGGCGTGGAGCAGCGGACCCAGCGTCTCGGCGATTTCACGGTCGCGCCGGGTCAATTCACGCGCAACGCCGGTGCCGCCGGCGGCGAGATTGCCGCGCGTCTCGCCGGCCTTGGGTATGCGCGCCAGCACGTAGGGCACGGGTTTGCCGCCGATCAGGAGAATACGCTTATCACCGTCGACGATGGCCGGAATGTAGCGCTGCGCCATGATGGTGCGCCGGCCGTAATGCGTCACGGTTTCTATGATGACATTGAGATTCGGGTCCTGGCGCTGCACGCGGAATACCGACGTGCCGCCCATGCCGTCCAGCGGTTTCAGGATGATGTCGTCATGCGCGGCGAGAAATTCATGGATCAGCGCGGCCTGGCGCGTGACCAGCGTGGGCGCCGCGAACTGCGGAAAACGCGCAATCGTCATTTTCTCATTGCAGTCGCGGATTGCACGCGGGTTGTTGAAAACGCGCGCGCCCTGCTCCTGCGCGAGTTCGAGCAGATACGTGCTGTAGACATACTCCATGTCGAACGGCGGATCCTTGCGCATCAGCACTGCATCGAAGTCCTCGAGCGCCGTCGCCTGCGCCGGATCGGCGCGATACCATGCCTCGGTGTCGCCCGTGAGATGCAGTCTTTGCGCGTGGCCCGTCACTTTGCCGTCCTGCCAGACGACGTCTTCCTGCTGCAGCGCGTAGAGCTCGTGCTTGCGTACGGCTGCTTCGCGCATCATCGCAAACGTCGAATCTTTGTAGATC
>JAYVME010000097.1:0-5864 GCA_043759115.1 Betaproteobacteria bacterium
CATGCATCCGCTCGGCTACACGCAGGGCGAGCGGTTGATGGACCACTACTTCAACAACGTGATCGGCAATCCGCTCGAGACGACGGTCGCGGCGAGCCACCTCATATTCGACGGTGTGATGGAGCGCAATCCGAAGCTGAAGGTCGTGCTGCCGCACTCGGGCGGCTACCTCGCGCATTACTGGGCGCGCATGGACCACGCCCATCGCGCGCGGCCCGATTGCCGCACCATCATCAAGAAAGCGCCGTCGAGCTACCTCAAGAAATTCTATTTCGACACCATCACGTTCGACACGCAGATGCTGCGCCACCTGATCGACAAATACGGCCCCGAACACGTCGTGCTCGGCACCGACTACCCGTTCGACATGGGCGAGGACAACCCGGTGAAGCTCATAGAAAGCGTGCCGCGGCTATCGCGTGTGGACAAGGACAGGATCATGGGTGGGAACGCGGCGCGGTTATTGAAGATCAAGCGCTGAGTGGCGCGCATACTGGAATCGCTTTAAAATAGCCAGACTAGCTATAAATGGAGATTCTCATGTCAACAGCCCGGTGGCAGCTTCAGGAAGCCAAGAACCGTCTATCCGAGGTCGTGCGCAAGGCGCGCAGCGAGGGCCCGCAGGTCATCACCCTGCACGGATCGGCGGCGGTGGTGGTCGTTTCCGCGCAGGACTATGGCAGGATGTCGCGGCCCAAGGGCAAGCTCGTGGATTTTTTCCGCAGTTCGCCACTGGTCGGAATCAAGCTGAACCTCACCCGCAGCAGGGACGCCGGCAGAAAGATTGATTTGTGAGCTTTCTGCTCGACACCAGCGTTGTTTCCGAACTGGTCAAGAAAAGTCCACACCTTCCGGTATTGAAGTGGATCGGTGAGCAGGACGAAACATCGCTTTACCTCAGTGTTGTCACCATCGGCGAGATTGAGAAAGGAATTGCCCGGCTGCCGGCTTCGGCGCGCAGGAGCCGGCTCCAGTCGTGGGTGCGACGCGATCTCATCGGACGGTTCGGTGAGCGGCTGCTTGCGGTGGACGTCCGCGCGGCCACGCGTTGGGGTACGTTGACCGGCGAATCCGAGAGGCGCGGCGTGCCGCTGCCCGTGATCGACAACCTGATCGCAGCAACGGCTTTGGTGCACGGTTTCGCGGTGGTCACCCGCAACGTAGCAGACTTTGAACGCTGCGGCGTGGCGTGTGTAAACCCGTGGGATCAATGAAGGTGGCACCGATTAGCGCAATGCAAACGTCGTGCTGGGAGCGGCGCTATCCTGCAGCAGGCGGAGAAACTCGCTCTCCGGCAGGGGTTTGCTGAAATAGTATCCCTGCATTTCGTCGCAACCATGGTCGCGCAGAAAGCGTAGCTGCTCCTCGGTCTCGACCCCTTCGGCGATTACCGTGAGTCGCAGGCTGTGCGCCATGGCGATGATCGCCTGGGTAATCGCGGCATCGTCGGCGTCTCCCGGAATATCCCGGATGAACGAACGGTCGATTTTCACGCTGTCTATCGGGAAACGCTTGAGGTAGCTCAGCGACGAATAGCCGGTGCCGAAATCATCGATCGAAAGATGTATCCCCAGGGCCTTCAGTTCGTTCAGCAGCTTCACCGCGTGCTCCGGATTGTGCATCACCATGCTCTCGGTGATTTCGAATTCCAGCGCGGCCGGATCCAGGCCGGTCTCGTTCAGCACCCTTGCCACATCCTGCAGAAGTTTTTCATGGGCGAACTGGCGCGCCGACAGGTTTACCGCCATGCGCAACGGCGGCAGTCCCTGGTCCTGCCAGGACTTGTTCCGGGCGCAGGCGGTTTTCAGCACCCATTCCCCGATCGGCACGATCAGGCCGGTTTCCTCGGCGAGCGGGATGAACTGCGCCGGCGGGATCAGCTCCTTGCCCGGTTGCTGCCAGCGCACCAGCGCCTCCATGCCGGTGATGCGCCCGCTGCCGATGTCGACCTTGGGCTGGTAATGGAGCAGAAACTCGTTGCGCTCCAGGGCGCGGCGCAGGCTGGATTCCAGCGCCAGGCGCTCGAGCGTATGGACGTTCATCTGCGCCGAGTAGAACTGATAGTTGTTCTTGCCCTGTTCCTTGGCGCGGTACATCGAGATGTCGGCGTTCTTCAGCAGGCTTTGCATGTCCTCGCTGTCAGCGGGATAGGTGCTGATGCCGACGCTTGCGGTGATGTGGTATTCCCGTGCATCGAGGATGAACGGTATAGCCACGGCGGTGAGGATTTTCCGCGCCACCGAGGCGACAAACGGTATCGCCACGGCGGCGAGAATTTTCTGCGCCACCGCGGCGACCTGCATGGGCTGGGACAATTCCTCGATCAACACGACAAACTCGTCGCCGCCAAGGCGGGCAACGGTATCGCTTTCGCGCAGGCACCCGCGCAGCCGTTGCGCGACTTCCCTTAGTACGCGGTCGCCGGCTTCGTGGCCGAGCGTGTCGTTGATGTTCTTGAAACGGTCGAGGTCGATGAACAGAACCGCCAATGACTTGTCGTTGCGCCGCGCCCGGGCGAGCGCGTGAGTGAGCCGCTGGTTAAACATGCTGCGGTTGGGTAACCCGGTGAGCTCATCATAATGCGCGAGATGACGCACGCGCTCCTCCGCCTGCCTGCGCGCCATGAACTGGCCGATCTGGCTGCCAATCGAGCGCGTGCTCTGCAACAGCACCTCGTCGGGCGGGCGGCTCGCGCGGCTGAAAAACTCCATGACGCCGAGGATGTCATTGCCAGACCGGATCGGAAACGCAAAAGCTCCATGCAACCCCGCCTTTGCCGCGAGAGGCGCGCGCCGGAAAGTCGCGTCCTGAGTCACGTCCGTGATCCATACGGGCTCGCCGTCACTCCAAACGCGATTAACCAGTCCGCCCGCCGTTCGCGGCAAGTGCTTGGGCTGGCGGCTGAACGCCACAAATTCCAGGATTTCCGCAGACGGCACGCTCCAAGTCTCGGCACACACCTCTATCTGTTTGTGCTCATCCCGGACACAATAGGCGCCGCACGCGCAGCCGAGCATTTCACCGATGATCTGGATAATTTTCGGTATCGCTTCGCCCGCTGTTTCGGATTCGGACAACAGCCGGGTCACGGCGTGTTCCATCGCCTGCCGCAGTTCCGCCTGTTTGCGCTGGGTGATGTCGGTCATCGTGGTGACGACGCCGGAAGGTGTCGTTGCCGATTCATCGAAAAGCGGTTGCGCGCTCATTGAAAGCCAGAGCACGGTGTCGTCCGCTTTGCGCAAACCTATTACCACATTGGATTGCAACCGCAAGGTGCGCAGCGCCGTGTTGGCCGGTCGCTCGTCACCAGGAAACGGCGAGCCGTCTTCATGCATCGCCTCCCAGCTCGGATCAAAATACACGTTGCCCCGCATTTGATCGAGCGTAAGGCCGAGGATGCGTTCCGCGCTGGCGTTGCAGGCGACGATTCTGGCGTTTTCGTCGCGCAAAATGACACCTTCCGCTATCGCGGCGATCACGGAACGATATCTCGATTCGCTGTCGCGTAATGCCTTCTCGGCCTGCTTGCGCTCGGTGATGTCGATGATAGTGCCGATCAATCCCGCGACGCTGCCGTCGGTGCGCGTAAAAGTGGCCTTGTAGTAAATCGCGTCATGGCGCCGCCCGTCGGGGGTCGTGATGACCGTCTCGTAGACCTTGGTCCCCGGGTGGTCCCACAGCACCTGATCGTCGGCGTGCAGACGCTTCGCAACTTCCGGGTCGTTGGGATAGAGGTCGTGCACCGTTTTGCCGATGAACGTATCCCTGGGCAAGCCGAAAAACTTTTCCCACGCCTTGTTGACGCCGAGATAGCGCCCATCCCTGCCCTTGAAGAAAATCGGGTTCGGCAGGACTTCTATCAACTGCTGGGTCGTGCGCTGCGCTTCGGCCAGACTGGCTTCGCTCTTGCGCAGATCCTCGGTGATGCGATTGGCCAGTGTGACCGCCCTGCTGCCGGTGGTCGCGAGCGAGCGCGTCAGGCCGAACAGCAGCAGGCTGATGGTGACTCCGCCGAGCAAAGCGGCGAACGGCAGCCATGGGTTGGAGGAGCCGGCAAATTCCTGCCGCGCGCTGAAATACAAGTCCCATCTGCGTCCCCCGACATCCAGGCTTAGCGTTTCGCTGAAGGGCGCATTCTCATCGTTTGCGATCTTTAAGGTGTTTTGCGCGGCCCCCGTTGTCAGCAAGTGGCTGCTGTCAAACATCAGAGTTTCCGCTGCGGGTAGGGAAGACTGCGCGGGGCCGTCGGCGTACCCGGCGTCGTGAATTCTGATGCGAATATGCTGTAGCAACTGTTCACTCAGCGCTCCACGCATCACATGGTCCATGCTAAACGAAGAGCCTATCAGACCAACCAGAGCCTGGCGGCGCTGCTCAACAGTCTGGTGAGGCATGCTGTTTCGGTAGACCGGCAAACGCAGCGTGAAGCCGATACGCCTGGTGTTGCCTCGCACTAGGGTGACACGCCCCGACGCCACAAATTGACCGGAGTCGCGCGCGCGTTCCACCGACGCAAGGCGTACGGCATCAGATCCCACATCAAGACCGAAAGCATCTTCGTTTCCTGCCACCGGTTCCAAGTACTCCACCACGAAGTATTCAGGCCGGTCGCCCGGTGGCTTGATGGCAAAATGCGGATAACCGTTCGGATCAACACTCGTGTCACGCCGCACCGCGGTTTCGTAGTCGCGCTTTTGCTCAAAAGGCACACGTCGATTAAACCCAATGACCTGAATTCCGGGATAGCGTCGATCCAGATCGAGGCTCGAAACATAACGTCGGAATGCGTCACGGCTGACGGCCTCGTCGGCGCCGAACAGTCCTCGCACCCCGTGCAAAACATCGGCATAGGCCTGCATGCGCCGCTCGATGGCATCCCTGGCATCGCCAACATCGTTTTCAAATTTCACCCTCGCTTCGTGTTCTACCTGCCTCGCCATCCAATACGCAGCAGCGACAGACAGTAGGATGCCGATGGCGAGCACGACCAATGCTGTCGCGGCATGACCTAGGATAGCGGTCAGCTTTGATGGCATGCTTGGACGGAACGGCATGGGGCTCATGGGCGAATCAGAAATTCTTCAACGGCCTTAACAAAAACATCGGGCTTTTCGAGTTGCGGGCAATGTCCGCACTCGGGAATCTCCATGAATCCGGCGCCGGGGATTCCTTTCGCGAGATCGCGCGCGAGCGGGGCGGGGGTTGCGCCGTCGAGCGCGCCGACCATCACGAATGTCGAATTGCGGATGCCGGCGAGCAGCGGCGTGAGGTCGACTTGCGCTAGTGCGAGGCACGCGCGGCTGAAGCAGGCGGGATCGGCTTTCGCGAGCACCGCTTTGCGCTCGGCCACGAGATCGGCGTTGGCGGCGACAAACGCCGGCGGGAACATGCGGTTGATCGCGGCATCGAGCACCGCGCTCATACCCTGTTGTTTCACTCGCTCCGCCATCAGGCGCAGCGGCTCCTTGCCCGCGGGCGGAAAAGTCGCGAGCGAATCGGCGATGAAGAGTTTGTCGAACGCTGTTCCGTGGCGGCAGGCGAGCGCAATCGCGATGAAGCCGCCCAAGCCGTTGCCGAGCACGTCGGTTTGTTGTGGCAATTTCAGCACACGCAGCAAGCCCGCGATGTGATCGGCGTAATCCTCGACGCTCGCGCCGTGCGCGGCTGACGCGCCCGCTTTTGATGCACCATACCCCGGCAGGTTGACGAGCGTCACGCGGCGTTTCTTCGCGAGCGCGGGCACGACGCGATCGAATGCGCTGCGGTCGGCAAGCAGCGAATGCAGCAGCACGAGGTCGCGCCCTGTGCCGGTTTGCGTGATGTCGACCGCGATGCCATTTACCTGGATGATGGGCATTCAGACC
>JAYVME010000098.1:0-12900 GCA_043759115.1 Betaproteobacteria bacterium
ATGACGACCGATATTCCGTCGGAGCATCTGCTGGTGGCATTCAACAGTCCGAGTTCGTTGCGCGTCTATCGCATCAACAAGGATTTCACGCCGGGCGAAGAGGTCAAGCAGGCGCCGATGGACGCCGGCATATTCGCGCACCAGGTGCGGGTGACGCCGGACAACCGGCTGGCGATTCTGGTCACGCGCGGCAACGAGGGCACGCCCACCAAGGCCGAGGACCCGGGCGCGCTGAAAGTCTTCGACTACAAGAACGGCGTGCTCTCCAACGAAGTCTCGATCGCGCCCAACGGCGGCAAAGAGTTCGGGCCGCGCCATCTCGATTTCCATCCGGCCAAGCCGTGGATGTACTTATCGATCGAGACGCAGAACAAGCTGTACACCTACCAGATGGAAGGTGGCAGGATCAACCCGGATATTGCATTCCGCGCGGAGACGCTGGCCGAGCCGAAGAACATCCGGGCGCGCCAGGCGGCTGGCACGGTCCATGTGCATCCGAACGGGCGTTTTCTGTACGGAGCGAATCGCGCCCAGGACATGATCGACTTCGCGGGCAAGAAGGTTTTCAAAGGCGGCGAAAACAGCATCGTGGTGTACTCGATCAACCAGTCCACGGGCGAGCCGACGCAGATCCAGAACATCGAAACCCGCGCGATTCATCCGCGCACCTTCCATATCGACCCGAGCGGCCGCATGCTGGTCGCGCAGCACAATCTGCCGGTTGACGTGAGGGACGGCGCGGGCGTGAAAACATTGCCCGCGGGCCTTTCGGTGTTCCGCATCGCTGCCGACGGCAAGCTCGAATTCGTGCGCAAGTACGACGTTGACGTGGGCGACAAGCTCATGTTCTGGATGGGGATGGTGCCGTTGTAATCAGTACCTTTAGGCGTCAGAAAAAAAAGCGGATGGGTGAGATTCACGTATCCGCCGGTTCATTTGCTCTGCATAATTTCAGGCATTCGCTACGCCCGGAAAAAAGCGGTGCGAGGGTACGGCTTATTCTTTAGCATGCCGTCTTTCTTCATGTTGTCCGCGGCGAACGCGCTAGCGATCCTGTCCCCACACGCGCAGCGGGCAGTGCGTGGCGACTCGGACAAAGTCGTTGTCGGTCGTCAGCAGGGTCAGTTTGTGACGGATGCAGAGTTGCGCAAGCAAGGCATCGATGGTGCCAACCTGCACGCCGGCGCGACGGCAGCGATTGCGCATTTCCGCGGCGTCAATATGATCTTGCCGGTCCGGAGTCAGAAGCGGCAGGGCCGCGAACCGGTCGATGATGTCTTTACGCGCACGCGGGCCGGCGAACCCTTGCAGCAATTCCTGCAGAACCAGCCCGGTGGTGACTATGGTCGCGCCGCCTTCGAGGGCGTGGCGCAGCGCGCGTACCTGCGGGGAATCGGCGGGCTTGTCGCGGCGGAAAGCGAGCGACCAGACGCTGGTATCTACGAACAGCGTCACCGGCGGGAACGCTCTGCCTTGTAGTCGAACGACTTATCCCATTCGAGCCTGCCCATCAAATCGACCAGGCGTTTCTGCCCACGGCGGGCGATGAACTCTTCCAGCGCGCGGGTAACCGCGGCTTTCTTGGTGCGTTCGCCGCTTACTTCTACGGCGCGGTCGAGCAAATCAGGGTCGAGGGAAAGATTGGTGGCCATGTGTGACTCCTTACACATGATTCTACACAATGACTCTGGTGCTGGCAATACACCAGGACCGGAAAGCGGCGTGGCTGCCGTTCCGGCGGTTTTCCGCATCTCCCAATGGCGGGCTTGAATTCAGGACGCCACGCGACATCGTCGGCGGACCGTCTGAATCCCTACTCTCGCGGATCGCCTTCTGCGCGGCGCATGGCGGGCGCACGGGTTAGTGTCTGCATGCTAGGATATGCGCCGGTTACCGATACATTGGAGGAAGCACTCATGGTCAAACTCGATTTCTACGATCCATCCGGCGGCATCGAAGTCACGCAGGCGCACGCGCCGCGGCTCGCTATGCTCGCCGGCAAGCGCATCGGCATCGTCACCAACGAGCAGTGGCAGGCATTCCGCACGTTGCCGCTGTTAAAGCAGATGTTCGAGCAGGATTTTCCCGGCATCGAAGTGCTGCCCATCGACGCTTACCCCCAGGGCAACGCGCTGATCGGCGAGGAGGAGACCGCGCGGCTCGTGAAGAAAAGCGGGGTCGATGCGGTCATTATCGGTAACGCGGCTTGAGGGTCCTGCGCCACAGCATGCGGCCGTGCAGCCGCTAGAATAGAATCGCTGGGCATCCCCACAGTCACGCTGACGCGGGCGGATTTCGTGGGTGTCATGAAGAATGCGGTGTCGGGCCTAGGTCTCGCGCCGGACGCCGCCATGATCACATTCCCGATCGACATGTTCCTGCCCGGCAGCGATATCGCGCCGGTCGAGACGCGCAGGCAGGAGTTCTACGACGGACTGACACTTTGGAAGTCCGCATTCGCGCAGGCGGCACCCGGCGTGAGCCCGTTGCTCAGCGTCGAGGGTGCGAGCTATGAAGATGCGCTCGACAAAGCGAATTACCTGCTGATCACCAATCTATGGGGCGACGGCCTGCCGCTGTGGCCGGCGACGAAGGAGCGCGTCGACCGCATCATCCGCGGCACGGTGCTGCCGCGCGAGCACGTGATCGGCAAGTTTCCGCCGCGTGGTGGCATCACGACGGTCGAGACCTGCGCGATTGCGCTGGCGATGGCGGGCGGGCGGCCCGAGTACCTGCCGGTATTAATCGCGGCGGTCGATGCATTCCTCGATCCCGCATCGAACGCCGAACAATTGCAGGCGGCTTCGGGCAGCGCGTTTCCGGTCGTCATCGTCAACGGGCCGATCGCGAAACAGATCCGCTTGAATTCAGGCTTTGGCTGTCTCGGTCCCGACCCGCAGCGTCCCGCCGGCGCGAGCATCGGGCGCGCGTTGCGGTTGATCCAGCAGAATGTCGGCGGTGCGCTGCCCGGCATCGGCGCGATGGCCAACTACGGCGGCATGCGCTATACGAACGTGGTGTTTGCCGAAGACGAGGAAAACCTGCCGCAAGGCTGGCTATCGCACGGCACCGAACGCCACGGCTTTGCGCGGGGCGCCAATTCGATTTCGCTCGTGTTCGCGAACGGCGCCACCAACATCCGGCGGCGCGGCGCGAAAAAAGAAACGGCGGAAGAAGATACGCTGCAGGGCATGCACCGCATGGCCGACTTCATGCGCGTGCCCAATCTCGCGAGCCTGCAGGGCTACGAAAAAGGCACGCCCGGCGTGTTGATGATTCCGGGCGTCGTCGCGCAAACCATGGCGCGCCTCGGCTGGACCAAAAAGTCGATGCGCGAATTTTTCTGGGAACACTCGAAGATTCCGCTCGAGCACCTGCGCCGCGCCGGCGGCCCCGCGTGGATAGAGATCGATGCTAATCCGCTGACGCGCGCGAGCCTCAAGCTCGACCCGTGGCCGATCACCGCCACGCCCGACAACTTCGTGCTCATCGTCGCCGGCGGCGGGCATCCGACCAACAGCTACTGGCTGCAGGGTTACAGCCCGCGCGTGATCGGGCGCGAAATCCGCGTGCCGGAATCGTTCGACCGGCTGCTCGCCGACGCTGATCGCGATCTCGGTTGCGGATCGGACGCTTGCATGATCTGAAACAGTGATGAAAATAAATTAGCGGCGCGCGAGCGCGAGGGGTCGCGTGAGAAAAAGCATCCAGCAGTTGTCTCCGGCCTACTTCGGCATGGTCATGGCCACCGGTATCGTGTCGGTCGCGGCCCACCAGCTGGGAATGCCATTGTTCGCCGCCGCCCTGCTGCCGCTGAATATTGCGACCTATGTGGTGCTGTGCCTGCTGAACGTGCTGCGGGTGATCTGGTACACCCGCGAGTTTTTCAGCGATATGGTCGATCATCGGCATGGCCCCGGATTCTTCACGTTCGCCGCCGCACCCTGCATTCTCGGCAGCCAATTCATACTGATCGCGGGCAATTACCACGTTGCGATTGTTTTATGGGGGGTGGGATTGCTCCTGTGGGTGGGATTGACGTACACGATTTTTACCGCGTTTACGATCAAGGAAAACAAGCCTACGCTGGACGAGGGCATCACCGGTGCGTGGCTGCTGGCGGTTGTCGCGACGCAGTCAATCGCGGTTCTCAGTGCGCTGATTGCCCCTCACCTGGAGCAGCCGTACAAGCTAGGCTTGAATTTTCTCGCATTGTCCATGTGGCTGTGGGGCGGCATGCTATACATCTGGATGATCTCGCTCATTTTCTACCGCTATACCTTCTTCAAGCTGGCGCCCGGCGATCTGGCGCCGCCGTACTGGATCAACATGGGAGCGATGGCGATATCAACGCTGGCGGGTTCGCTGCTCATCGTCAACTCACCCGATGCACCGTTCCTGCACTCGCTGCTGCCTTTTCTCAAAGGGTTCACGGTGTTTTACTGGGCGACCGGCACGTGGTGGATACCGATGCTCGTCGTGCTGCTCGTGTGGAGACACTTCTACAAGCGGTTTCCGTGGAAATACGATCCGTTGTACTGGGGCGCGGTTTTCCCGCAGGGCATGTATACGGTCTGCACTTATGAAATGGCGCGCGCAATGGATCTGGATTTCCTGTATGCAATCCCGCATTATTTCGTCTACATCGCGCTGCTGGCGTGGACGGTCGTGTTCGCCGGACTGGTTGACGCGCTGATTGCGCCGTTGCTCGCTTCATGGAAGCACCAACGAGACACGTAGCATGGGCGAGCGCGCGCCGGCGCGCACGCCCCGCCTGAAATCATTTTCTTTTGAATGGAGGGTAGCGATGGACACGAATGCGAAAGGGCCGCGGTTCAAAAAACTCGCGGAGAGCGAAATGGATGCGGCGCAGCTCAAGGTTTATCGCGAGCTCGCCTCCGGCCCGCGCGGCGGCGTGCGCGGCCCGTTCAACCCGCTCTTGCGCAGTCCGGTGCTGGCCGACCGCGCGCAGAAGCTCGGCGAATTTCTGCGCTTCGAAAGCTCGATACCGGCGCGGCTCAATGAGTTCGCCATTTTGATCACGGCGCGGCACTGGAATGCGCAGTACGAATGGCACGCGCATCACATCCATGCCATGAAAGGCGGTCTGAAGCCGGAAGTGGCCGCCGATCTCGCGCAGGGCAGGCGTCCCGCCAACATGCAGGAGGACGAGGCGATCGTGTACGATTTTTGCCACGAACTGCACGCCAACAAGTCCGTCAGCGACGCGACCTACGACGCGGCCCTGAAAAAATTCGGCGAGCGCGGCGTGATCGATCTCATCGGCGTTTCCGGCTATTACACGCTGGTGTCGATGGTGCTCAACGTCGATCGCCAGCCGCTGCCCGAGGGAACACCGCCGCCGCTGCCCGTGTTGAAGTAAACCGGTCGCGCCGTCGGCGCGGCGCGCGCGTTGATTCTGTTTTCTCCGGCCTTCCGCTATGATGATTAACGCTCGGCTGTCGGGCGCCACAGACCAGGAGAAAAGAATGATGAAGATGATGAAAGTTGTGCTGGCCGCGATGTTAATTGCCCCTTTGCCGGTGCTCGCGCAGAGCGGCGATCACCTGGAGGCCATCCACCATCCCAACTACGACAAGAACGTATTCATGCCGTTCGTGCCGGCGTTGAAGGTGAAGAGCGGCAAGCTGCTGTGGCTCTCGGGCGGGACCGCGTTACCGGTCTACCACGACCATCCGCACAAGCGCGACCAGATCCTGAAATATCTGACGAACGATCTCGAAGGCCAGGTCCGCCAGACGATGGACGGCATCATGGAGACGTTGAAAGCCGCCGGCGCCTCGCCCAAGGATGTGGTGCACGTGTTCATTTTCCGCGCGCGGCCGCGCATGGGTGATATCGGCAAGGCAAGTGCGGTCGTCAATTCGTACTTCGCGCCGTTCAACCACAAGCCGACGACGACCAACCTCGCCGTACTGGAACTGGGCGAACCGGAGCAACTGGTCGAGATTCAGGTCGTGGCCGTCGTCGATTGACGTTCGCGCCCTCGCTATCTCAGCGCGAACACCCACACCACGCCGCCCTGCGGCACCTGCACATTGGTATTCATCGAGGTGTTCAGACGCCCGTATCCAGATTCCAGGCCTGGACTTCACCGATGTGATCCGCACCCTCCCGCGGGAACACGCGTGTCTTCGCCGCGTCGGTGCCGACGTAACGCTTGCCTGCGGCATATGGCGCACCAGTAAAATCTGATTCAAGCGCGAACCGTCGCGCACCGTGCCGCTTGCGGCATGGCCGTTACCGGCGGCCCGCCTACGGGCAAAGGCATCCAGCTTGATAGGCGCGCCTTTTTGATCGCCGTCGGCATACACCAGCCGATCCCCCTCTTGCGGGCGCGCATTGCGCGGATCGGCGGTTTGCGCGAATGCGCATTCCGGCAACAGCATGGCAAGACCTGTGCCGACCGCAGCGCGCTAATCGACTTTGGCGCCGGATTCCCTGATGATCGCGCCCCATTTGACGATTTCGCGTTTGAGGAAATCCGCGAGTTCGGCAGATGTCGAGCCCACCGGTTGTATCGTTTCAACGGCGAGGCGTTCGCGCACATCCGCCAGCTTGAGTATGCGCGAGACTTCGGTTTGCATTTTGTCGACGATGACCTTGGGCGTGCGCGCGGGCGCGAAGAGCGCGTACCACGCCGAGGCTTCATAACCGGGCAGGCCCGCTTCGGCAATGGTCGGCAGGTTGGGTACGGTGCTCGCGCGTTGCGCCGTGGTGACCGCGAGCGCAATCAATCTGCCGCTGCGCACATACGGCAGCGCAGTCGTCGAGCCGAAGGTGAGTTGCACCTGCCCTGCGATGAGGTCGACCACCACGCCGCCGCCGCCTTTGTACGGGATGTGCACCATGTCGACGCCCGCCATCTTCTTGAAAAGTTCCCCTGCGAGATGTTGCGAAGAGCCGCTGCCGGCCGAACCGTAGTTGAGACTGCCGGGTTTGGATTTGGCGAGCGCGATAAGTTGCTTCACCGTGCGCGCGGGCAGCGACGGATGGATGACGAGGATATTGGGCACCTCGACCAACTGCGTGATCGGCACGAAATCGGCGACCGGATCGTACGGCAGCTTCGCGTAGAGCGTGACGTTGATCGCGTGGCTGGGGCTGGTGAGCAATAGGGTGTAGCCGTCGGGCGCGGCGTTGGCGACCACCTCGGTGCCTATGGTGCCGCCGGCGCCGACGCGCGGCTCGATCACGATCTGCTGGCCCCAAGCTTCGGTGAGTCTCGGCGCGATCAGGCGCGCGACGATATCGGGCGCGCCGCCGGGCGCACCGAACGGCAGCACGAAGCGGATCGGCCGCGACGGGTATGGCGGAGATTGCTGGGCGCACACGCCGCCTGCCGCGAGCATGCACGCGAGCACCGCAATTGAAATGCGCACGTTTTTCATTCTGTTACGGACTCTCAATCCTGCAGCGGGATCTTCGCGTCCTGCACGACCTGCCGGTAGCGCGCGATATCGCTCCTGATCTTGTCGGCGAACGCCTCCGGTGTGCTGGCGATGACGATATCGCCCAGCGCGGTAATTTTCTCGCGCATGTCGGGATGCCTGAGTATGGCGACGATTTCCCGGTTGAGCCGCGCCGCGACGTCTGGCGGCGTGCCGGCCGGCACGAAAAAGCCGAACCAGAAGTCCGAGCTGAAGCCCGCCAGTCCCGCTTCGGACATCGTCGGCACGTCGGGCAGGATGGCCGCGCGCGCTTCAGTGGTGACGGCGTATGCCTTGATGCGGCCGGCCTTGATCTGCGGCACGGCATTGCTGGTCGCCGCGAAGTAGAGCTGGATCTGACCCGAGATGAGATCGGTCATGGTGCCGGGCACGGTCTTGTACGGCACCTGCAAAATGTTGATGCCGGCCATCTGCAGGAACATGTAACCGGCCAGCATGCCGCCGCTGCCCGGGTAGCCTATGGTCAGGGAATCCGGTTTTGCCTTCGCCAGCGCAATCAACTCCTTCACCGAGTTCGCGGGTACGTTCAGGTTCGCAATCAGAAAGAGCGGCGAGGTCGTCGCGAGCGTCAATGGCGTGAAGTCGCGTTGCGGATCGTACGGCAGCTTGCGGTACAACGCCGCATTGACTGCAATCGCGCCGACGTTGGAAATGAACAGCGTGTAGCCGTCGGCCGGCGCTTTCGATGCAAGTTCCGCCGCGAGTATGCCGTTGGCGCCGGGACGGTAATCGATCACTGCATTCTGGCCGAGCGCCTGTCCGAGCCGGTCGAGCACGAGCCGCTGCATTGCATCGCCCGCGCCGCCCGGGCCGGACACGGAAATCGCGCGCAGCGCCCGCACCGGGTACGTTTGCGCATGGCCTGAACCGCAATGCAGCGTCGCAATGCAGATTGAAACGATGGCGCCCGCTGTTCTCATTTCGCGTCTCCCGATCCGTTGCATGCCGGTCAGCCGTCTATGCCGCGGCCCCAATAGCCGCAGAAGCGCTCGACGTTGCCGGGCAGATAGCGCTCGTAGTTCGCCCACTTCTCGTACTTGGGCAGCCTGACTTCCTTGGGCGTGACGATGAACATGGCCTGGTGCCCGCCGTGGCGGTAGACGTAGACGTTGTCGCTTATTTGTTTTGTCTCGTGCTCGGGCGCCTGCGCGCGCGCGCCCACGCTCAACATCAGCATACAGGCCGCGAGCCATGCGGCGGCCGAGCGAAACGATGGAAACGATGGTGTTTTCATGTTGAACTCTCCCTGTGGTGACAGCATTCAATGAAACCGCGCATGAGTATACTGCGGCGCTTTTGGGTTGTGTCAATGCGCGCGGTTGAGCATCAATCCGGGCGGAAGCGGGCACTCATTTCCATCCTTGACACTGCAGCAGTGGAGGCAGAAGCTATTCCCCAAATAAAATCCAGCCCGCCGCAACCGACAGGCGTTCCGCATCAATACCCGGGGAGGCAATCCTGATGTCCCATTCACTGCGCATGACGTTCACGGTCGTCGCGGCCATTTTTGCGGCCGCTGCTTTGCTCCCTGATAAGCACGCCGCCGCGCAGTCCGCTGCAAAGACGGCTGTCGACTATCCTAATCGTCCGCTACGCTTTGTCGTGCCGTTTCTGGCGGGTGGGCCGAGCGACGTGCTCGCGCGCACCCTCGCGCAAAAAATGAATCAGGACTGGGGCCAGCCCGTGGTGGTCGACAATCGCGCGGGGGCGGCCGGCCGGACGCGAGCAGTGAACAGGGCTCCCGCTTGCGGGATGTGAACGTCCGCGAGTCGGATGACGCGCCGTCGAATTCCGTGCGTCCACGGCACACGTCTATGGGGTCGCATCCCCTGAAGGGTCTCCCCTGCTCTGCCCTTCGACGGTGTATCGGCGCCGACCTCGTCGCGAAAAGCTCACCCGACGGCTACACGCTGATGATGGCGCAGGTCGGCGACACCATCAGCATGAGCCTCTACTCGAAACTGCCGTACAACTTCGAGCGCGATTTCGCGCCCATCACGCTGGTCGGCTTGACACCTTTCATCCTCGTCACGCATCCGTCGCTTGCGGCAAAAAACGTGCAGGAACTCATTGCGCTCGCGAAAGTGAAACCCGGCGCATTGAGTTTTGCGTCCGGCGGCACCGGCGTCGCTTCGCATCTCGCGGGGGAGCTTTTCAAAAGCACCGCCGGCATCGACGTCGTGCACGTTCCTTATAAGGGGCAGGCGCCGGCGACCGCCGACCTGCTCGGCGGCCAGATCTCGTATATGTTCAATAATCCGATCACCTCGTTGCCGCATATCAAGGCAGGCAAAATGCGTGCGCTGGCCGTCAGCACGGCGGCGCGTTTTTCCGGCTTGCCCGAAGTGCCGACAGTCGCCGAGAGCGGGCTGGCGGGCTTCGACATCGGTTTCTGGCTGGGCACGTTGGCACCCGCCGGCACGCCGCGCACCGTCATCGACAAGCTCAACGCCGAGATGGTGAAGATACTGCGCATGCCGGACACACTTCGACACAATTGCTTGCACACGTTAACACCGCTTCGCTCGACAATGGCTTCGCGTGTGGGGGGTAACCACACAGGTAACCCGACAGGAGAAAGCCATGAACAGCATGAAAAAACTGATCAGCAGCCTGATCGTCGGCGCGACACTGGTCGCGGCGGCTCCCGTTTTTGCCGACTCGTTCCACGACCGCGGTTATGACTACAATCGCCACGGCGGTCATGACCGTGGCTATGACTACAATCGTCACGGCGGTCATGACCGCGACTATGATCGTCACGGCTATCGCGGCTATGATCGTCACGTCGATGACCGTCGCCACTTCGTCGTGGTCGAGCGGCCCTATGTGGTGCAGCGGCCTTATATTGTCGAACAGCCGGTGTACTACGGCCAGCCGGCGCCGAGTTACGGAATCGGCGCCATGATCGGTGCCGCGATCGGCGGCATTTACGATAGCCGGCAGTAGCACCGGCCGCGGCGCCCACCCGGGTTCAGTACGGTTTGATGTTTAACCACCTGGCCTGCCTCTCCGCCTCGACATACTCCCGCGCGAACTGGGCCTTGAACTCGTCGGGCGTCATGCGCTCGCCCGGCTCGCTGCCTTCGGCGGCCAGCTTTTGCACCATCTGCGGAGAGTTCATGCCCGCGGTGACCACGCGGTTGATTGCCATGACGATAGTCCGCGGCGTGCCGGCCGGCGCGAAAAGGTTGTAGCTGTTCACGATCCTGAAGCCGGGTAATCCCGTTTCGGCAACCGTCGGCAGGTCGGGGA
Organism: Betaproteobacteria bacterium; assembly: GCA_043759115.1. Lineage (GTDB taxonomy): Bacteria > Pseudomonadota > Gammaproteobacteria > Burkholderiales > SG8-41 > PALSA-1004. Next base: position 10,728 of record JAYVME010000098.1, read on the forward strand.
AAGCCGCCAGGCGCTTCGTCCCCATCACACTGACCGCCCGCACCTTGCCGGTCTTGATTGCGGCGACGCCGGCAATGGCGCTCGCCGCCACCATATTGATTTCGCCCGACATGACGCCGATCAGCGCCGGCGCCGTTCCTTTGTACGGCACATGCGCGAAGTTGCTACTTGCCCCGCAGGCGAAGACGCGGGCGGTAACGAGATAATTGAGGAATCTCACATTCGTTCCCGCTTCCGCGCTCTTAATCCACCTTGGCGCCGGAAATCCTTACGACGTGCGCCCACTTCGGCAGTTCCGCGCGCTATGCGGCCGCGGGCCGACCCAAAAATGCGCGCATTTCCGCGACACAGCGGTCGGGCGCCAGAAGATTGATTCCATGCCCGTAGCCTTCGAACATCACGAGCTTCGCATTCGGCAACAGAGCTTTCATTTCGTTCATCTGCTCTTTTTTCGCGAGCGGACTGTTTTCGCCGAACATGATGAGTATAGGCATCTTGATTTCTGTGATGCGCTGGGTCATGTCGCCGCCGGCGGCCATCAAGTGGTGGGCGATGGCGACGTGATTGGCGACCTTGCCCATTTCGCGGATGATCCACTCCTGCATTTCGCGCGGCGCCTTCGTCATATCGATCCGGTAAGCGAGCGTCTTGCGGCACCATTCGCCGACGCCGAGCTTTTCAATCGCAGTGGCGTGATCGGTTTCGCCGACGTTATAGATTTCCATCACAGCGCCCGGCAGCTTGAATGGCGTGTTGACGAGGACCAATGAGTGCAAACGCGCCGGGTGGGTGAGCGCCGCCACGATGCCGAGGATGCCGCCCGACGATTCGCCGACCCAATGCGCGCGTTCGATGCCGAGCTTGTCCATGAGGCCCAGCGCATCACCGACGAGTTCCTGCGCGTCATACGGCGCGCCGGACGGCGGCACCGTGGTGCCGCCGCAGCCGCGCGAGTTAAAGCGCAGCACGCGGTAATTGCGCGCGAGCCCCGCTACCCAGCCGCGCCAGAAATCCATGTTGCGGCAGTAGCCGTGATGAAACAGGATGGTCTCGGGTTCCTTGTCCTGCCACGGCTCGGTGTAATCCGAGACCTGGTATTCGATTTCGATATCACCGACGCGCATTTTTGGGAGAGGTATCGTCATTTTAGGCACTCTTAAGTTTCCGTTTCGGTCAATCGACTTTGGCGCCGGTAAGCGCGATGAGTGTCGCATACATTTTGACGGCGGAGATGGCGCTATGCAACCGTGGTCTTGCCTTAAAATTATCCGAAGTCACTGCTTTTTGAGGAAGTATGACATAGCGAATTCGCCCGCAATGGTGGAGAGAATAAATTGGGTCTACCATGGCGGCTCGCGTTGCGTATTCAGGTCCGCCGTTTAGAGGAGCAGTATTGCAATGGATTCCACGGAAAAGAAGACGGTCACCACCACCACCGGCGCGCGCGCGCTGGTCGATGCGTTGCTGCGCGAGGGCGTCGACCACGTGTTCGGTATCCCCGGCACGCAGAACCTCGCGATCATCGACGCATTGCGCGACACCCCGCAGATCCGTTTCATCCTGACGCGTCATGAACAGGGCGCGGCTTTCATGGCGTACGGTTTTGCGCGCGCCGGGCTGCGCCCGGCGGTGGTAACGGCGACTGAAGGACCGGGCGTCACGAATCTGGCGACCGCCATTGGCGCCGCCTATCGCGGGTTAGTGCCGGTCATCAGCGTGTGCGGCGTGCAGGAAAGCGTTATGCGCGAGCGCGATGCCACGCAGGACATGGATCAAGTCACCTTCATGCGTCCGCTCACCAAGTGGGCGTACAGCATTCCGAACGTGCACAAGGTGCAGGAGTCGGTGCGCAAGGCGTTTCGCGTCGCGTTGACCGAACCGCAGGGGCCGACACATATCGAGGCCGCGAGCGAAGTCCTGCTCGAGCAAACCACCGTCGAAGCCATCGCGCCCGTCGCCTACCGCCACACCGTGTTGCCGTCATGCAGCAGCACCCAGCTCGATCAGGTATATGCATTGCTCGCCGCCGCCGAGCGGCCCGTGTTCGTCGTTGGGCGCGGCGTGATCAGTGAGAATGCATTCGACGCGATGGCCGCGCTGGCTGAGCGCACGGGCATCCCGGTCGCGGCACTTCAGTATTCACCCGATGCTTTTCCTTCTTCGCACGCGCTGG
>JAYVME010000099.1:0-5843 GCA_043759115.1 Betaproteobacteria bacterium
CGGACAGCCGCCGTGCGCGTGAGAACATGCAACGTGGGGTGGTTCACCCATTGCTCGTACGGCGGCATGCTGCCGAGCCTGCTGTCGAGTTTCTCGCCAAGCACACGCTTGCCCGTGGTGACGGGCACGGCGTCATTGCCGGAGATAACGGGGAATGACACCAGCAACAGCGCGGCGACGCCCAGAATAAGATAAAGCCTGCCCATGGTAATGTACTCCTTGTCAGTGCCGACGCTAAAACGCGACAGGACCCTTAACGGCAAAGCAGGGCAATGACTTGAGCCGGCTGCCTGACGCGGTCGCAGTGCCGCCGGCGCGGGTATTGCGCAACGGCCGGGATGCAACTTGAAGAAAGAACTATGTCGGTAAAATCCGTAGTGGGCGGCGTGCTTGGCGCGTTCATTTTCGTCGCCGCGCCGGTGCTCGCGCGCGTCACGCAAATCGATGTCTCGGTCGTGGAGCCGTTCGCCGGCGGCGCGGGCTTCGGCAATACGGGCGCCTACGAGCGAGCGCGCGGCATGGTCGAGTACGAAGCCGATTTTTTTCTGTTGCGCCCCGTCGATGCCGCGCGCGGCAACCGCAAAATCATTTATGACGTCACCAATCGCGGCCGCAAGTTCATCCATTTCCGGCTGATGGATGCCAGGCCGCCGTCCGTCGCGGTCGGCAATGATCCGAAGACGGCCGAGGACGCCGGCAACGGGCTCTTCTTCCGCATGGGCTACACGCTGGCATGGAGCGGCTGGGATTCGGAAGCGCCGCGCAATGCCAATGGCATGGCGATGAAACCCATCGTCGCCACCGATCAGGGCAAACCGATCGTGCGCGTGATCCGCGACGAACTCGTGAGCGGCACGCGCAATCGCGCAGATGCGGCGCAATGAGGCCGATGCGCGGCGCGAGATTCCACCCGGCGGCTGGGCCTACGCGGGCGACGCCGGTATCGAATTGCTGCCGCCCAGCACGCGGCCCGAACCCGGATCACTCTATGAATTTCACTGCCCGGCGAAAGACCCGCGCGTGCTCGGCGCCGGCATGGCGGCCACGCGCGACCTGATCTCGTTCCTGCGTTACGAAACAACCGACACCAAAGGAGCCGCCAACCCGGCGCGGCCCGGCATCCGCATAGCACTCGCGTTCGGCATTTCGCAAAGCGGGCGCTTCCTGTGCGACTTCGTGAAGGACGACTTCAACCAGGACGAGTCCACGCGCAAGGTGTTCCGACCATGCGAGTAAAGGTTGATTCAAGACATTTCTCCGGCAACAAAGCACAGTATATCCGCAGCGGCGTTGACGAGTCTTGATCGAGCGCAATTACGCCCGCCTCTCATCAAGGCATGCCGCGCCGGCGCGACGCTTGACACACCGGTTACAATGCAAGTTACGGCAATACGGGCGAACGCCTGTCTCGTATTGCATTCCTGCCCGCGCATCCCAAATCCTGAATCCCGACTCCTGTTGCAATGAAACCCAACGAAAACCTGCCGCTCAGCGATGAAGCGATCATCATCACTGGCGCGCGCCAGAACAATCTCAAAAACCTGTCGCTGGCGCTGCCGTTAAACGAGTTGATCGTCGTCACCGGCGTGTCCGGCTCGGGCAAGTCGTCACTCGTGTTCGACACGCTCTACGCGGAAGGCCAGCGCCGCTACGTCGAGACGTTCTCGCCGTATGCGCGGCAATTCCTCGACCGCATGGACAAACCGCAGGTCGACGCGATTCACGGCATCCCGCCGGCGATAGCGATCGACCAGACCAACCAGGTGCGCACCTCGCGCTCGACCGTCGGCACCATGACCGAACTGAACGACCATCTGAAACTCTTGTTCGCGCGCACGGCGCAACTGTTCTGCCGCGGTTGCGGGCGCTCGATACATCGCGACACGCCCGACACCATCTACGCCGCGCTGGTGGCCCGCGCCGAGTCCGCCGGCGACCCGCGCCTGATCATCACGTTTCCGGTCACGGTGCCGAAGAATTTTTCGGAAGATGAAGTCAAAAAGCTGCTGGCCGCGCAGGGCTACACGCGCATATACCGGCAGGACAAGCATTTGCTTGAGATCGTACAGGACCGGCTGCGCATCGGCAGCGCTGAAAGAGTGCGCGTAATCGAAGGCGTGGAAGCCGCGCTCAGGATCGGCCAGGGCCGCGTGAATATATATGTGCTGGACGAAGACGAAGTCGCCCCTCATCCTTCATCCTTCATCCTTCATCCTTCGCCTTGGCGCTTCTCCACGGCGCTGCATTGCGCCGATTGCGACATTCATTACGCGGAACCAACGCCCAGCCTGTTCTCGTTCAATTCGCCGCTCGGCGCGTGCGACGCGTGCCGCGGCTTCGGGCGCGTCATCGGCATCGACTTCGGGCTCATCGTGCCGGACGAATCCAAAACGTTGCGCGGCGGCGCGATCCGGCCGTGGCAGACGCCGAGCTTTCACGAATGCCAGGATGAAATCGAGACCTATGCGAAGAAACGCGGCATCCCGCTCGACACGCCGTGGCGCGAGCTGACGGAAAAACAAAAAAACTGGGTGCTCGAAGGCGAACCCGCGTGGGTGAGCTGGAAAAAATCGTGGCCCGGCACCTGGTATGGCGTGCGCCATTTCTTCAAGTGGCTGGAAACCAAATCCTACAAGATGCACATCCGCGTGCTGCTGTCGAAATACCGCGCTTACACGCCGTGCGGGAACTGCGGCGGCGCGCGGCTGAAACCCGACGCGCTGGCGTGGCGTCTGGGCACCAAGGCAGATGCCGACGGCGTGCTGGTTCCCACCCAACGTTATCGCGCGAACACCGTCCGCTACGACGACGAGATCCTGCGCGCGCTGCCGGGCCTCACGGTCCACGATCTCATGCTGCTGCCGATAGATCGCACGCGCGCCTTTGTCGACCATCTTCATCTGCCCTCACAATTGGATGAGGCCACGGATTTATTGTTGACCGAAATCCGCGCGCGGCTGTCTTACCTCACCCAGGTCGGCCTCGGCTATCTCACGCTCGACCGCCAGTCGCGGACACTCTCCGGCGGCGAAGTGCAGCGCATCAACCTGACCACTGCGTTGGGTACTTCGCTCGTCAACACGCTGTTCGTGCTCGATGAGCCGTCAATCGGCCTGCACCCGCGCGACATGGAGCGCGTGATCGGCGTGATGCAGCGGCTGCGCGACGCGGGCAATTCGCTGGTGGTGGTCGAGCACGAACCGCAAATCATGTTTGCGGCTGATCGTATTCTCGACATGGGCCCCGGTCCCGGCGAACGCGGCGGCGAGATCGTCTGCTTCGACACGCCCGACCGGTTGAAAAATCATCCGGGCTCGCTGACCGGAGAATATCTGTCCGGCCGCAAACGCGCGCACGCCGATTCGCGCCCCTCGCCTCACCCCTCACGCCTCACCCCTCACGCCGTCGAAATTATTGGCGCGACCGAGCACAACCTGAAGAATATCGACGTCGCGATTCCGCTCAACCGTCTGGTGTGCGTCACCGGCGTCTCCGGCTCGGGCAAATCGACGCTGGTGCAGGACGTGTTGTATGCGGCGCTCCTGAAGCACAAAGGCAAACCGACGGAAACACCCGGAACACATCGCGCGATACACGGGCACCAGTTGATCGGCGACATCGTGATGGTCGACCAGTCGTCGATCGGGCGCACCACACGCTCGAATCCGGCGAGCTACGTCGGCGCGTTCGACGCGATACGCGAGCTCTACGCGCAGACGCCGCTGGCCAAAGAACGCAGTTACACGCGCGGCACTTTCAGCTTCAACTCCGGCAACGGACGCTGCCCGACCTGCGGCGGCAACGGCTTCGAGCACGTCGAGATGCAGTTCCTGTCCGACGTCTACCTGCGCTGCCCGGATTGCGACGGCCGGCGTTTCCGCTCCGAAGTGCTCGAAGTCACGCTTGAAAATAAATCCATTGCCGATGTGCTCGACATGACGGTCAGCGCGGCGCTCGCTTTCTTTGCCGATCGCGCGGAGGTGCAGACTGCCTTGAAGCCGCTCGCCGATGTCGGTCTCGAATACCTGCGTCTCGGCCAGCCGGTGCCCACGCTCTCGGGCGGCGAAGCGCAACGCCTCAAGCTTGCCGGACATCTCGCCAAAGCGAGCGAACGCACGCGAACCACCTCACGCCTCACGCCTCACGCCTCACTGTTCTTATTCGACGAGCCCACGACCGGCCTGCATTTCGACGACGTCGCGAAACTTTTGCGCGCGTTCCGCCAGTTGATCGCCGCCGGCAACTCGCTCGTGGTGATCGAGCACAATCTCGACGTGATCGCCGCGTGCGACTGGATCATCGACCTCGGGCCCGAGGGCGGCGAAGCCGGCGGCGCCGTCGTCTGCACCGGCATGCCGGCGGACGTGCGGCAGCACGCGACTTCGCACACCGGCAAAGCGCTGCGCGAATACGCAGCCGCCCTCAACCAGCATACCGCGCGAGACGCCGCGCCCGTATATGCCGCTGCTCCGCCTCACGCCTCACGCCTCACGCCTAACGTTATTCAAATTCACAACGCACGCGAGCACAATCTCAAGAACATCGACGTCACGATTCCACGCAACCAGTTCACGGTTGTAACCGGAGTGTCCGGCAGCGGCAAGAGCACGCTCGCGTTTGACATCGTGTTCGCCGAAGGCCAGCGCCGTTACCTTGAATCGCTCAATGCCTACGCGCGCCAGTTCGTGCAGCCTGCTTCCAAACCCGACGTCGACGCGATCTTCGGCATTCCGCCGACCGTCGCCATCGAGCAACGCACCAGCCGCGGCGGGCGCAAGAGCACGGTCGCCACGCTGACCGAGATTTATCATTTCCTGCGCCTCTTGTTCGTCAAGCTCGGCACGCAATACTGTCCCGACTGTGACGTGGCCATCGAGCCGCAGTCCATCGATGCGATCGCAGCGCGCATCGTGCGCGACTATCGGGGGCATCGCATCGGAATTCTTGCGCCGCTCGTCGTCGCGCGCAAAGGCTATTACACCGATCTCGCGAAGTGGGCGCGCGGCAAGGGCTATACGCATCTGCGCGTCGACGGCGAATTCATTCCCACCGGCCAGTGGCCGCGCCTCGACCGCTTCCGCGAGCACTCAATCGAATTGCCGGTCGCCGATGTGCGCGTCGCGCCCGACAATGAAGCGGTATTGCGCGCCGAGCTCGCGCGCGCGCTCGAATTCGGCAAGGGTGTGGTACAGGTGCTCTCGCCGCTCGAAGCGCTCGAACGGGCAATGGCAAAAAAAGATCCCTCGCTTGCGCGCATGAGCGCAACCGTGTTCTCGGTCAAGCGCGCGTGCCCGTCGTGCGGCCGCAGCTTTCCCGAACTCGATCCGCGGCTCTTCTCGTTCAATTCCAGGCACGGCTGGTGCGGCGAGTGCTACGGCACCGGCCTGAAACTCACCGACGTCGGCTGGAGTGATGAGCGCGCGAAGACCGGCGCCGAAGACCACGTGCTCGACTCGTGGATCGAATGGCTCGAAGTCGACGAAACGTGCCCCGCGTGCAACGGCAGGCGGCTCAACCGCGAGGCGCTCGCGGTGCGCTACCGCAATCGTTCAATCGCGGACATCACGGCACTTGCGGTCGGCAAAGTCGAAGCGATGTTCCGCGACATCTCCCTCAAGGGCCGCGAGGCGGAAATCGCGCGCGACCTCGTCGCCGAATTGAAGTCGCGCCTCGACTTCCTGAACCAGGTCGGGTTGTCGTACCTGGCGCTCGACCGCTCGGCGCCCACGCTGTCCGGCGGAGAAGCGCAACGCATCCGCCTTGCCTCGCAACTCGGCTCCAATCTGCGCGGCGTGTGCTACATACTGGACGAGCCGACGATCGGCCTGCATCCGCGCGACAAC
>JAYVME010000100.1:0-5831 GCA_043759115.1 Betaproteobacteria bacterium
CAACGCTGGCGTGCATGCATGGCAGCACATGGAAGGGCGACGGGGCGAAGCTTTTGCGCGCGCTTGCCGATGTGCTGTCGCCATAATCCCACGCCCAACGAATAAGGTTAGATCGTGCAATCCTGCGCTCAACGCGGACGCGCGCAAAGGCCGCGCGCACCGGTTAGCTCGTTAGAGGGCAGGAAACGCGACCGAGGTATAATTTCGTGAGTACCCACCTGGAGATCGTCATGAACATGCCGGGAATTGAATTTTTGACTGATCGCAATGGCCGCAAAAAGACAGTATTGATTGATCTCAAGAAACATAAAGTCTTGTGGGAAGACGTTTTTGACGCTTATGTTGCGCATCAGAGGCGCAATGAACCGCGCGAATCTTTGGCGCACGTAAAGCGGCTGGTCGAGGCAAAAGCGAAGCGAAAAGCGCGTGGCTGAGTACTCTGTTGAATTTGCGCGTTCCGCGAGAAAAGAAATTGAAGCGCTTGACCCGCAGGTAGCAGACCGAATCATAAAGCGCATCGAATCGCTGGTTTATGACCCTCGACCCACGGACCCCGTAAAACTAAAGGGGGCAGTAGATCAATGGCGAATCCGCATCGGGGAGTGGCGGGTTGTGTACCGAATAGATGATCGAGAAAAAGCTGATTGACATCAGTGCGGTTCGTCATCGTCGTGAAGTTTACAGATATCCTTGGTTTCATCACAGCGTTCGTGGGTATCGTTTGCTTTGGAAACCTCAGCTTCGAGCGCTACCCGTTCCTCATTATGTGCTCACTTGGTTTTGATCTTATCCGCGTTCATCTGCGTTTATCGGCGGTTCCGTATTATTTTTGAGAACGCCTCTAAGTGATTTGTTGCTCAATTGCTCAATTGCTCAATCACTCAATTACCAAAGCAACGGCCGCCCCGGAAAATTTAAATCTGCGGCATACTCGGGGGCACATCAACACGTGTCATACCGAATTGCCCAGGAGGAGTCGCACTGATGGCATCACCATGGTTTTTGCGTTTGCTTGCGTTGCTATTCTGGATGACGGCGGCGACAGCCGGCGCGCAGGAGTATCCGTCGAAACCATTGCGCCTGATTATTCCGGTCGCGCCGGGTGGTGGCACGGATATCCTGGGCAGGCTCCTGGCAAGGAAACTGAGCGAGATGTACGGCCAGCAGGTCGTGGTCGACAACCGGCCGGGAGCGGGCACCGTCATCGGGTCGGATCTCCTGGCGAAGTCGCCGCCGGACGGATACACGTTGAGCCTGCAGATAAACGCGCTGGCCGCGAATCACACGCTATACGCCAAGCTGCCTTACGACACGCTCAAGGACTTCACGCCGGTGGTGCTGGTGGCCTCGACACCCAACGTGCTGGTGGTGCATCCGTTGCTGCCGGTGAAGTCGGTGCGGGAGTTTGTCGCTCTCGCGCGAGCGCGACCCGACCAGATCGCCTATGCGTCCAGTGGCACCGGCGGCGCAGCCTATCTCGCGACCGAAATGTTGAAACTCAATACCGGCATCAAGATAATCCACGTGCCCTACAAGGGAACCGCGCCGGCGCTTAACGCGATCATTTCCGGTGAAACGCAGATGATGGTTGCGGCGCTGCCCGGCACGCTACCCTTCATCCAGGCCAACCGCGTCCGCGCGCTTGGCGTGACCAGCGCGCAGCGCGCGCCCGCGATGCCGGAGCTGCCGACCATGATGGAAGCGGGCATACCCGGTTATGAGTTCTCCACGTGGTACGGAGTGTTCGCGCCGGGCGGCACGCCGCGCGATATTGTTTTGAAACTGAATGCGGCGGTCGCCAAAATACTCGCGCAGCAGGATTTCAAAACGCAACTCGCGCGCGACGGCCTCGATCCCGCCGGCGGCACTCCCGAGTCGTTCGACATTTATTTCCGCGCCGAGGTCGAAAAGCTGGGCGCGGTGATCCGCGCGTCAGGCGCCAGGGCCGAATAATTATTCGGCGGCGTCTCCCGCCTTGACAACAGGCGAGAGTTGAAGCCATAGTTCCTTAAACTCTTCTACGCGAACCGGGAACACTCACAATGCAAATCACGACATCGCCGGACGTCATCGGCGCGGAAATCAGCGACATCGATCTCGCGCAGCCATTGCCGGCTGAAGAGTTCGGCCGCGTCGAGGCCGCCTTCAACGCCGCCGGGGTCGTCTCATTTCCAAAGCAGCATCTCGACGAAGCGCAGCTGGTCGCCTTCGCGCGGCGCTTCGGCGAGGTGGAGCGGATTTTTCTCAAGCACTACGCGCACCCGCGCTATCCCGAGATCATGTATGTCTCGAATATCAAGGAGAATGGCCGCGACATCGGCCACGCGGATGCGGGCAGCGTATGGCATACCGACATGTCGTACACGGCGCGTCCGCCGCGCGCGACCATACTCTATGCGCTCGAAGTGCCGACGGAAAACGGCGTGGCGCTGGGCGATACGCACTTTTCCAGCGCCGCGGCTGCCTATGACAGCCTGCCGGCGGAAACGCAGCGCCGGATAGCGAACCTGCGCTCGATACACCAGGTCGCCGGCCGGCGCGCCCGCACCGGCACCGGCCAGGCGGATCAGGCGCTGCGGCGCGAGCAACCCGCGGTGGTGCATCCGATCGTGCGTATTCATCCGCACACGGGCCGCAAGTGCCTGTACGTGAGCAAAGGCGAATGCGAGGGCATCGAAGGCATGCCGACGGATGAAGCGCTCGCCCTGATCGATGAGCTTGCCGATCACATCGTCGAATCGCGCTTTCATCATACGCACCGCTGGCAGGTGCGCGACGTCCTGATGTGGGATAACTGCACGGTGCAGCACCTCGCGTCTTTCGACTACCAGTGGCCGCAACACCGCCGCTTGATGCAGCGGGTAACGGTGGGAGGCAGTGCGTCGGTCTAGGGGGAATGGAGAATGGGCTAACAGCCTCTATCATTTACTATTCCTGATTACCCATTCACGCATCACCCATCGCCAGCACTTGCGTACGACAGACGCGTTCCAGCATGTTGAGCGCGACCGGGCACGGTGACGGTGAAGTGATTGTCGATGCCCTGCTCCAACTCGTGCAGCACGGCCAGGCGGTGGGCGGCGGCGAGGTGGATCTTCGCCTCGGTGACGGGATCAACTGCACGCGAGGTAGACAGCGGATGAACCGACATCATGGGCCTCTCGGATTGAGTGGTTCAAGTGCATTATAGCGACGGATCGCGCGGTTTAACCCACGTTTCCGACCAGGCGAGGCACGCACTCGAGGACTGGCGATCGCCGCGCATCTCCAGCCATGGCGCGTGCGGCGCGAATTGTCCGTTCATTTCGATCTGCGCCGATTTGGCGGGGAAGAACGTGCTGAATACGCCGAGCGGGCGGCTGCCCATGCCGGGCGCCATGGTAAGCACGAACGGCTCCATGCAGTCATGCCACGTCAGCACGATGCTGTCGATTGCCGAGTCGACTGTTTCCACGGCCGCCGAGTGCGGCTCGCCGGCGCGGGCGAACTCCGCGGAAAACACCGGCAACGAAACGTCCGCGAACGCCGGGTAGAGCAGCGTCTCGATCGTGCGTTGGAGCCAGCGCGCCACCGCCATGTTGTCGCTGTAGATCTGCACGCGGTTCTCGATCAGCGGCGATTGCAGGAACATGGCGTGACCCGCGCCCGCGGGACACCACAACACGCGCCAGTGACTCACCCGCGACGTATGCGTCTTGCCGCCATCGGCGCTGAGCCGGATGAACGAATTCTCGCCGGTCATGAGTACGGCGTTGGGATCAACGGGCTGGGCCATGATTTTGTCCTTGTTGAGAAGTTAACGGGGTCGGCGTGAGTTACCGTAAATGCTGCCGGCTTTCCCGCACCGCAGCCAGACATATTATGCCATTGTCACCGCAAATCGCGTGATGAGTGATGAGTGATGGGAAATGGGAAATGGGAAATGGGAAATGAGCAATGGGTAATGAGCAATGGGTAATGGGAAACCTCATCGCGCATCACTCATCGCTCATTGCTCATCACCGGTTTCTCAGGGCCGCCCGGGGGGAAATCAATCACCGCGGCGTGCCAAACTCCTGCGCCCAATACACCCCCATATCGCTCTTCGCTTCGACCGCAAACGCGACGCCCATTTCGGTGAATACCGGATTCATCAGGTTGGCGCAATGCGGCGGACTTTTGATCCAGCCCGCCACCGCTTCCTCCGGTTTCATCTGCCCGGCGGCGATGTTCTCGCCGGTGGCGCGGTAGCGGTAGCCCGCGCGCGTGACGCGTTGCGCCGGGTTGGAACCGTCGCGGCCGCCGTGGCTGAAGTAGTTGTTGCGCGCCATGTCCTCGGCATGCTGCCGCGACGCCTTGGCCAGCGTCTCGTTCCAGCGTAGCGGCCGCGCGGACTTGAACGCTTTGTTGCCGCAGGTGCGCGGCACGGCGCGCGCCGCGTTGACAAGGTCAAGCACGCGCTGCCCCGCCGCTTGTTCGGACCCCGCGACCGCCGGCGCAAACGGCGCCGCCATCACGATCCAGACCTGGCGCGCGTCCTGGTAAATGCCGATCTCCGTCACCGTGGCATCCTGCAATTGCCGGCAGGCGTTTTGTTTGGCCAGCATCTCGGCCGCCTGCGCGCCCACGCCGTCACCGGTGAGGCTGAACACGCTGGATCGTGTCGCCCGGTAACCGGCCGCCTGCAGGCTTTGTGAAAGTTGATCGCCGCGCGCAAGATCGCCGGCGGCGCGCTCGAGCGCGGCCTCCCGCTTCAGCGGCGGCAATTTTTCCGCGCTGGTGCAAGCGCCCTCTCCCGCGCGCAGCTGGTTGATCGTGGCGTAAAGATCGGCCGCCGCCGCATCGCGAGAGACGGCACTCAAAAGCAGATAGGCAAGAATACGCAGGCGCATGGTGGCGGGCGGCAGAGCGGAAGCACCGGGTCAGGTCCCGCAATGTAGCACCAGGGCATGCCGGTGGACGAGGCACGACCCCATTTTTCTTCACCATGTCGCCCGCGTCCGACAATCCGCCGGAAATCGGGTAGTATTTTTTTAATTCGAAAGTCGCATTTCGGCCGTGAAGCGGCGATTCGTGCCCCCCCCACCTGGAGCCCGCGAAAAACGAGTGGAGAATATCGCCTGCAAATACCAAAAATCCGGTTTCATGGCTGGAAGAAGACGGAGGCAGTTCGGTGAGCTTGGACATGCGGATTGAACCGGGGCGCGACTAGCTGACGATTTTTGTCAGCGGCACACGTTCGCGCTTCAGTTGGCCAATGCGCTTACGCCCAGAATTCCCGATGCCTGCGCCGAGAACCACGCGTCCAGGCTGCTGCTGGATGTGCGTGCCGTTCACGGCACTTTGTGGGTGGCGGAGCGATTCATCTTCTCGGAAACGTTTGCCCGTCTATACATGGAGCGGCGGGCCGCCGGCAAACTCGACCATGTCCAGATCGCCTGCGTTGGCACGTCCCCCGTTATTGATCCGCAGAGGTTCGGTGAAAAAGTGGCCCGGGGACTGCCGCTGAAAGTATCGACCGACATCGGGGAGGCCCTGGCGTGGCTCGGCGTCAACCCGCCGGCATCCGCATAGAGACCCGTCGCGCCCTATGGCCGGATTGAGGGTATATTTATTTGTTACCGCCGCTCAATCGCTCGAAGTCTCTGTCAAGCGCCGACAAAGACGCATCAATTTTAGACTTTCTTCCCTTGATCCAGTCATTCTGATCGGCAAGTTTTTTGTTTGCGAGCTTCAGCATGCGGGCCATTTCGGCGGGTTGCGGCCCCCCAGTCGTGACACGGTTGTTGATGATCGCCACCGGATTCAGGGTCGCCCTGAATTCTTCTTCGCTCATCGGCAGCGTAACGATG
>JAYVME010000101.1:0-5823 GCA_043759115.1 Betaproteobacteria bacterium
CTGTCAACGCCGTGCCACGTTCATGAAACTTGCGATCCTGGGCTATAGTGCGCGACATGCGGCATGTGTAAAGTATTCGATCGAGTGGATGCCGAAGAAGCCTTATCCCGCAAATCGCGGCGAATTGACAGTTGTCGATGAGGTTCTCATCGTTTCGTTTAAGGAGCTGTGACCATGAAATGCCTAAATTGCGGAGCGGCGGAACTGGTGCGTGACACTCGTGACATGCCCTACACATACAAGGGCGAAGAAACGACCATTCCGGCCGTAAGCGGCGACTATTGCCCGGCGTGCGGCGAGGCGGTTCTCGACATGGGCGAGTCTGTGCGCACCAGTGCGTTGATGCTCGAATTCAACAAGCAAGTGAACGCCGCAATCGTTGATCCAGCATTCATTGCCGGCGTGCGTAAAAAACTCCGCCTGGATCAGCGTGAAGCGGCGGAGATCTTCGGGGGCGGCGTCAATGCGTTCTCTAGATACGAGAATGGCAAAACGAAGCCGCCATTAGCGCTCGTGAAACTGCTCAAGGTATTGGATCGGCATCCCGACTTGTTGGAAGAAATCAAGGCGGCATAGTAGTGCTGTGTTAAGCGACCGACCGCGTACGGAACCCTTTTTTCATTTCACGCATCGCCGCGAAAAGCGGTCAACACAGGCCATCATTCCCGCGCCCACTATGGCTCTCAAGGCAACCATCTGTCGGGCGACTTTGCAGATCGCCGACATGGATCGCAATTACTATCACGACCATATGCTCACCATCGCGCGCCACCCGTCGGAAACCGACGAGCGCATGATGGTGCGGATATTGGCTTTTGCGCTCCATGCCAGCGACACCTTGTCGTTCGGCAAAGGCTTGAGCACGGATGACGAACCCGATCTCTGGCAAAAAGATCTGACCGGCTCAATTCAAACCTGGATCGACGTCGGTCTGCCCGACGAAAAACGCGTGCGCAAAGCCTGCGGTCGCGCCGATCAAGTGTTCGTCTACAGCTATGGCGGCCATGGCGCGAGCCTGTGGTGGAATCAGGTCAGCGCCAATCTCGAGCGGACGCGCAACCTGACGGTCATCAATCTGGCGCAGGCCAGCACGCGCGCTTTGGCCAAGCTCGCCAGCCGCAACATGCAGCTAACCTGCACGATCCAGGACCAGCAGATCTGGCTGGCAGACGAAAAAGAAACCGTGCAGGTGGAACTGGCAATGGTCAGGCTTCCAGCCGAGCCCATGCGCTGACACCTTACTCCGGCTTCGCTTTCGACGCTTTCACTACTTTGCCCCAGCGCTCGATTTCTTCCGCCAGCATTTTGCGGAAATATTCCGGGGTTTCCGTGATCGTGTCCGCGCCCGTTTGCGCGAGCCGCGCGCGAAAATCTTCCTTTTGCACCGCTTTTACAATAACCGCATTCAGAGCATTGACAACGTCAGCGGGCGTGCCCGCCGGCACCAATACACCGTACCAGGTCTGGGTGACGAACCCCGCTACTCCGCCCTCTATCATAGTCGGCAGTTCAGGCAACAAGGCCGAGCGCTTCGCGCTGGTGATCGCCAGCGCGCGGATGCGGCCCGGCGTCATCAACGGCTGCGCCGATGGAATATTATTGAACGAAAAATCCACCTCCCCGCTTGCCAGCGCGGTCATGGATGGCGCGCTGCCTTTGTACGGGATGTGCGTCATGTCGACGCCGATCTGGATCTTCAGCATTTCGCCGGACAGGTGCTGCGAACTGCCGCTGCCCGATGAAGAAAAATTGAGTTTGCCCGGATTTTTTTTTGCGACCGCGATAAATTCCCGGGCGTTCCTGGCGGGGAACGACGGGTGCACCAGCAGCAGATTCGGACTCGTGGCGAAAACCGCGACCGGCATGAAATCCTTGACCGGGTCGTAGTTGAGCTTGGGATAAAGGCTGACATTGATCCCCAATGCCGCCGAACTGAGGAAAACTGTATAACCGTCGGCGGGCGATTTCGCCACGAATTCCGCGGCAATATTTTGCGCGGCGCCGGCGCGGTTCTCGACCACGACTTGTTGCCCCAGCGCCTCGGCCATTTGCTGGGCAATCAACCGGCCCATGATATCGCTGCCGCCGCCCGGCGCATAACCGACGACCATGCGGATTGGCTTCACCGGATATTTGGGCGACTGCGCCTGCGCCATGCCAGCGCAACAAAGCCCAGCCATCAGTGCTGCGGTAACTCGAATAATTTTCATCATGTTCTCCGTCAGTCCGGGCGTCATTTGCCCTTGCGCCGCGGGCGCGCTATTTTTTTCTGCAACACGGCATGCACGGCTGCAGTGTCGTGTTTCTCGAAGCCGCCGGCGTACGCCATATCATAGAATCGCTTGCTCAGCGAAAACAATGGCGTCGGGCACGCCAGCTTCGCGGCAAAGGCTTTGATGATGGCGATGTCTTTCTGATAGACGTCAACCTTCATCGTGGCGGGCAGATAATTGCGCTTCACCATCATCGGCCCGCGTACTTCGAACATGCGCGAAGTGCCCGCCCCGTCTTTGATCACGCGGTACATCAATTCAGTATCGACGCCCGCCCGCTCGGCAAGCACGAAGGCTTCGGCCGTCGAGAGATTGTGTATCGTGACCAGCAAATTGGCGATGAACTTGAGTTTGGAACCGGTACCGAACACTCCGCAGTAATAGGCGTTGCGCGCGAAACCCGCAAAGACCGCCTTGCATCGCGCGCACGCGCGGCGGTCTCCGCTCGCGTAGATCACGATGTCTTTCGCCGCCGCTTGGGCGCCGGTACCGCTGATTGGACAGTCGAGCAGAATGACGCCGGCTTTTGCGAGGCGCTTGCGCGCAGCCTCTTTTACCTCCAGCGGAAGCGTGCTCGCCTCGATTACGATGGTGCCTTTGCGGGCGCCGGCGGCAACACCATCTTTGCCGAACAGCGCCGCTTCAAATGCCGGCAACGACGGCAACGAGGTAATCAGGATGTGCGCGGTCGCCGCCACTTCCGCCGACGAGGCGGCAGCGGTGCCGCCCAGTTTGCGCAACGCCGAACACCGTGCCGCTGCAACGTCGTAGCCCACGACGTTGAAGCGCGCGGCGCGCAGATGCTTCGCAAAAGCGCCGCCCATGATGCCGAGGCCGACGACGCCGACCAACCCGCGTTGCTTGCTGCTTTTCATAGCTTTCCTTTCAGCCGCGGACGCGAGCGATTGAAGACTCACCGCGCAAACAAAGCGCGGATTATACCGGTGTTAATGCGGGCGGGACTGAGATACGTCAAACGAATCCGCGATACGCTTGACCCAGCTCAGGCGACGCGTAAAACCGCACCTAAATTTGTGGACGGAGGTGCGCATTGCTACAATGCCCGCCTACGCCCCGGTTGGCATCCACGCAGAGGTCATTCCCTTGAAGCAAATCAACGTCGGCATCATCGGCACCGGCTGGTGCGGCGGCATCCGCGCCCAGACCTGCGCCACTCACCCGCTCGTCAAGAGCCTGCATCTCGCGGAAACGCGTCCCGAGCGCCTGGCTGAAGTAGCCAAAACCACCGGCGCGCAAACGGCAACCGCCGATTACCAGCAGATTCTGCATAACGACACGATCGATGCCGTGATGATCTCGGCCACACCCGAAGTGCTGCACTTTCCGATGGCGCGCGATGCCCTCAGTTCAGGCAAGCACGTTTTTCTCGAAAAGCCCATCGCAATCGAGCTACACGAAGCCGACGAGTTGATCACAATCGCCCGCAAGAACGCGCTGAAGTTCACGATCGGCTACTCGCAGCGTTTCAATCCGAAATTCGCCTACGTCAAAAAATGCGCGACCGACGGCACGCTCGGCAAGCCGGTCAGCGCGCTGGTGAGCCGCCATATCGGGCGCAGCCTCGGCAAGAAAATCATCGGCCGCACCAAACTCTCGCCAGCGGCAATGGAAGCAACGCACGATTTGGATTTCATCCTCTGGTGTCTGGAACCCGCCAAGCCGATCCGCGTGTATTCGCAGGTCAACTACGGCGCGATGAAAGCCGCCAGCGGCGCTGATGTGCCGGACACGCAGTACATCACCGTTACCATGGACAGCGGCGTTTCGTTCGTGATTTGCGCCGGCTGGAGCCTGCCGCCCGCCTACCCGAATTTTTCAATGACGTGGATAGAGTTTGTCGGCACCGAAGGCGCGCTTATCATCGACGACACCCATCGCGACACCCTGCTGACCACCGTGAAAACCGGTATCGTGCATCCGATGTCCACCATGCCCGGCGAGTTCGTCGAGCACACCTATGCGGGCCCGATGTTCGCGGAAACGGTGCACTTCCTCGAGGCCGTGGCGTGCGACCGCCCCGTGATGGTCACCGCCGAACAGGCGCGGCAGGTCATGGAAGTTTATATCGCCGCCGATATATCGGCCGAACGCAACGAGCCGGTGAGCCTGCCGCTGCCGGAGTCCCGCCCGCTCGCCGCCGCCGCTGGAGTAACAAGGTGAGAAAGCAGCCGAAGAAAATCGGCCTCGCCATCATCGGCGCGGGCCGCGTCGGCCTCATACGCGGCGAACTCGCCGCACGCCACCCGGAAGTCCAGTGGATAGGACTCGCCGAGAAAAATCCCGCGCGCGCGAAACTCGTCGCCGATAAAGTCGGCGCCGAGTTTGTGACGGCGGACTACCGCGAATTGCTCACGCGTCCCGAAGTCACCGCCGTCATCATCTCGACGGACGAGCACCTGCACGTCGATCCCGTGCTTGCCTGCGTCGAACGCGGGTTGCCGATGCTGATTGAAAAGCCGCTCGCGACCGATCTCGCCGAATCGCAAAGGGTGATGGACGCGATTGAAAAATCCAGGGTCGACGCGGTCATCGGCTATACGCAGCGTTTCCGCCGCCGCTGGCTGGTGGCCAAGGAAAAGGTCGCCACCGGCGCGCTGGGCGACGTGACGATGGTCACCTCGCGCGCATTCATGAACCGGCTGGTCGCGATCGACAACTACCAGCGCTCGGACAACCCGTCTGAAATTTCGCCAATGGTGATCTCGGGCACGCACGCGCTCGACGTCGTCATGTGGCTGATGGAAGCCAAGACACCGGTCGAAGTTTACGCGCGTTCCGTAGACAAGGCGCTCGGCCCGCAATGGCAGGGCATCGACGGCACCGGTTATATGATCATCTTCGATGATGGCGCAATTTATCACGGCGTGATTTCGTGGGCGTTGCCCGAGGTATGGCCGGGCGCGGTCTACAGCCTCGAAGTGGGTGCGGTCGGCACCGAAGGCGTGCTGACGATCGACGATACCCATCGCGACATGGTGCTGGCGACGAATCTTGTGCAGGGCGAAGGATATGCGCCCGACAAACGGCGTCATGTGGACTTCCTGACCAGCTATCCGGTCGGCGACATGGCGTTGGGTGAACTGCGCGGCCCGATGCGCGAGGAAACCAACTCGTGGCTCAATCGCGTGGCGCTCGGGGTTACGACCCAGCACGCAACAGCGCGCGAGGGACATAACCGCCTGATGCTCACCAAGGCCATTGATCTTTCGGCACGCCTCAAGCGACCGGTCAAGCTGCCAATCACGCCCGCGGATATAAAGCGCACGTCGTGACATTCTTAAATGACAGAGGAGAGCATCATGAATAAAAAAACAAGCGCAACAACGCTGGCCGTCGCCCTGGTCGCGGGCATTGCAGGCTATGCATACGGTCAGCCCGCCGACACGTACCCGAACAAACCGGTACGCGTGCTGGTGCCGTACGCGCCGGGTGGCGCGACCGATATCATCGCGCGCCACGTAACGCTCAAGTTGAGCGAGGCCACGGGCCAGCAGTTCATCGTCGATAACCGCGCCGGCGCCTCGGGCAA
>JAYVME010000102.1:0-12764 GCA_043759115.1 Betaproteobacteria bacterium
TGCGCCATCACGTCATGCCAGTTTCCGCCGTGCGGCTGGCGGAATATGCGCATGGTCGGATACCAGGGGGAATCGTCCCGCTCCAGCATCCACTGCCATGCAGTGTTGCCGCGCGTAAGCAACCATACCGGTCTGCCTAAAGCGCCAGCCAGATGCGCGACCGAAGTGTCAACGCTGACGACCAGATCAAGCTGCTCGATCAACGCCGCGGTGTCCAGCAGGTCGCCGCATTCGTCCATCCCGTCGAAAATCCTCCACTTCACCGCCTCGAGCTCGCGCGCGTCCTCGCTTTTCTGCAGACTCACGAAATTCGCGCCGCCGGCATCCAGCAGCGGCGCAAAAGCCTGCAGTCGCATGCTGCGCCGCGCCTCAGTGAGCGTGCGCTTTGCCCCCGCCCACACGAGCCCCACCCGCGGCCGCGCGACCGCACCGAGCCTGGTCGCCCATTTCCGCTGCAAGTCTTCCGCTACCCGCACATAGGGAACCTCCCGCGGCACCGTTTCGAGTCGAGTTCCGAACAAAAGCGGCAAACTCATGAGCGGACAGTGTCTGTCAAATCGTACCTCGGGCAAGGCATCTTCTTGCGAAACCACGTCCTCGACGCCACTGAGCGTTCGCATTAGGCGGACGAGTGGCGCAGCGCAATAGACCGTGACGCGCTCCACGCCGCGACTTGTAAGTAGCGGCAGATAGCGCATCATCATCACGCAGTCGCCAAGTCCCTGCTCGGTCCACACGAGCAGGTGCTTGCCCGCCAGCGGCTCGCCTTGCCAGCGTGGCGTGTCCTTCAGCCCGGCGAGCAAATGCTGCGCGAAACGTACCTGCCTTGGATCGGCGCCATCGAACCGCTGTTCGTAGAGCGCGAATCCGGAGCCGTAATCTCCGCGCAGCAGATGCAGCAGCGCATAGTTGAGTCGCGGAACGGCGAACGTGGGATCGAGTCTTATCGCGTCGCGATAGCTTTGTTCGGCCTCGCCATAACGCCGCAGTGCCCTCAGCGCGTTGCCCAGGTTGTTGTGCGCTTTGACGTAATCGGGCTTGAGCGCCAGCGCCCGGAGGTGCAGTTTTTCAGCCTCGCCCGGGCGGTCCAGCTCGCGCAAGGCCTCGCCGAGATTGTTCAGAAAACGCGGGTTGTCCGGGTTCAACGCGATTGCCCGCTCAATCAATCCGGCCGCAACATTGTAATTGCCGCGCTGGTGCGCGATTACGCCTAGCAGATGGATCACTTCTGCATTGTCGGGATTGGCATCAAGCACGCGGCGGATAATACTCTCCGCCTCTGCTAATCGCCCGGCCTCGTGGTGCTGCACCGCCATCTTCAGCGCCTGCTCGATAGTAACGCTCTGTAGTTCTGATGACATAGCCGGGATCGAAAGCTTCATTGATGGCAAGTGAACAGAAAGTTTACTACGCCCGCTGCCGTTTGGCCGGCAACACGCATTCGGGCCGCACCGACGCGCTGCCGCGCGAAGGGCGGCATGCAGCAATTGCCGCATACGCGGTCAGGAGCGCGAGTCCAGTTCGGTTCTGATCCGCGCAATCACGCCAGCCCAATCACCCGGCATCTTTTGCCGGCATAGCATGACGGACGGATACCACGGACTGGTCGCGCCTTCGCTCCGCCATCGCCAGTCCGCACTGTGCGGCAACATGATCAAGGCTCTGCAACCCAGAGCCCCCGCCAGATGCGCCACGGTATTATCCACGGCAATCACACCGTCCAGTGCCTGCAGGAGGGCCGCCGTCTCGTCCACGTCGTCTAAAACCTCCGCAAAGCTCAATACGTTGGCGCCGAAAACCGCCGTTATGTCTGTCAGCGCCGCGTCCGCATCGCGCTGCAAATTGATGAACGTAACGCGCCGCGCACGGAATAAAGGCGCAAATTCACGCAGCGGGATCGAACGCAGTTCCCGGCGCGTCTTCGCGGTGCCGCCGCGCCATGCAATGCCGACGTTATATCCGGTGGAATCGCGCGCAAGCCGCCCGCGCCATTGCTCCATGCGGCGCGGGTCGGCGCGCAGATATCCGGCGTGAATGGGAAAGTCGGCAGCATTCCGCCGCCGCAGGCGGGGCAGACTGCCGATTGCGATCTGCGCCTCGATCTGCGGATATCGCGCAAGCCAGCTGCGATCCCCGTCACGCGCGGCACCGTGCACAAGTGCGGCCGGAAACGAGCGCGCGAACAGTGCGGCCAGCCGCGGAGCGCACTCGATCACGCAATTTATCCCGCGCGCCAATAAGTCCGGCACGCATGACGCGAACATAATCTCATCGCCCAGCCCCTGTTCGCCGTAAACCAGCAGGGCGGCAGCGGTAGGTAACGCCCCGCCCTGCCACACCGGGTACGGAAATGCGCGTGGCGCGGCACCCGTGGTGCGCGCATTGCGCATTTCGTAATCCTCCCAGCCGCGCGCGTAATCGCCGCTCCCAAGCAACGCAAGCCCGCGGTTCCAGCGATATTCGTTTTCTGCGGGGCGGGCGGCTATCAGCGACTCGTAATGCGCAAGCGCCGCGCCAACCCGCCCCTGCTCATCCAAGGCAAGGCCGAGGTTGGCCTGCGCCGCAACGCAGGACGGATCGAGTTCGATCGCGCGCTCGAAATACCGCTGTGCGCTGTGCGGTTCCCCGAGGTGGCTCAAATACATCAGACCCAGGTTCGCCCAGGCGGCAGCGTTCTCGGGATTGAGTTCAAGCGCGCGCTGATAGGCGGCAATTGCACCCTGTGCGTCGCCGCTGCGACTATGCACCAGCGCGGACTCGAAATGGTTCGCCGCGTCAAATGGCGCAATCCGCAATGCATGTCGAATATGCTCCAGCGCGGCCGCCGCCTCGCCCGCCTCGCGCAGCATGCGTGACATGCCGAGCCGCGCGGCCGCGCAATCCGGCGCATGCGCAAGAGCAAGTTCAAAGCAATCCAGCGCTTCCTCACGCTCGCCGAGCGCGTAGTGCCGAGCCGCTTCTTCGGTCAACGCATGCAGTTCGTCGGGCCGCATTCCCGCGCGCGCCGCCGCGGCCGGAGCAATGCCGGTTACGACAGGTCCGCCGCGCCCGCCGAGCAATGACCGCAAACGCTGACTGAGTTGCCTGAACATGGTTTCATTCAGCCGCGCGCGGTCCATCCGCGACCGGCCGCGCGCGGCGCCAATTCACTTGCGCTGGTCGACGCTCAGCATTGCCTGCCGCTCGCGCCGCCATTCGTCCGCATATTCGCAATCGCGGTACTCTTCAAAGTACGGCCCGCCCAGGGTGTAATGCACCAGCGCAGCGTCCCGCCGCCGCGGATGGTAGCCGACGAGGTGATTCCAGCACGGCGGGATTTCGCCGATCAACGCGTCGTTCGCCAGCCATTTGAACTGATGAAGCTCGAGACCCGAGGCGGTATTCACGTAATCGGGCGTCAGCGCGCGGCACCTTGCGTTATTGAACAACATTACGCTCGACCAGTTTTTTTTCTGGTACGCGGTCTGCGGTTGATCGAGAAATTTCCTGGCTTCTTTGGGCACGTGATCATGCTTGACCACCATGACCGCATAGCGCTCGTCGCGCAGCGCGTGAAGCCTGACTATGTCGTCGAGCACCAGCATGTCGCAGTCCATGAAAATGGACCAACCCGCGTAGTCCGATAGAAACGGCGTCAGGAAACGTGAAAACGAAAAATCCGTCGACTGCAGCGGATGGCGCTCGCGCGTTAATGTGCCTTTAAGCTCGCTCAACATCAGCGGCAGAATTGCCACGGGCACTGAGGCGCGCGCGTGGATGCTGTGGGAGAGCACGTGGAAGGCGACCGTTTCGCGTGGGTCGTATCCAATATAGACATTGATTAGGTTCATGGTCGCTCGGCGGTCGTGTCGGGAATTCGATAGGCAACCAGCCCTCGGCTGGCGCGCATTGGGGCATGCCAAATCTCAGCTGCCGATTTTCTGCTCGATGTAAGTCTTACCTTGTGCTGTCTCAGCCTCGCCCTGGATCCAGAACTCCCAGTCAATGCCGGAATGGCGTGACGCGACAACCTGCGCCAGATCGCGCCACCATTCGACCGGCCTGATCGTGCAATGCGCGTTCTCGCCGTTGGGCAGGCGCTTGCGCGCCGGGTAACAGGCGACACTAGCGAAAACAAAACACTTTGCATAGCCGAAAATCTCGTCAACAATCCACGCCACATCCTCCTCGGGGCAATGTTCCAGCACGTCGGTCGAGATCACGCCGTCAAATTGTCCTTCGGGCAGCTTGTTGTAGAGTTCATAGCATGGGTCGTAGCATACAACCTCGTCAATTTCCCAGTAATCGATCACGCTCGGCCATTCAGTGCCGCTGCCGTCACCAATCGTTCGCGGCCGATACTGCTGGCCCTTGCCGCAACCGTAATCCAGTATGGTTCGCGCGCCAGTGCGGGCGATTGTGTCCTTGATCCGGCCGATTTGACTGTCAAGGCTAAAACCGGGAAAAGTCTTCTCCGGCGGCACACCGAAAAATTTTTCTCCCTGCTGGTGCATCTGCCGGTAGAGGAATTGCAAGTCTCGATACCGGTTGCTCGGATTCGCACGACTGTAATTCATGACTGCCTTAATCGATGCAATAAGCGCGCGGGCCTGCCTATGCGGGCGCCGCGACTATCGCCTGTTCATGCAACGAGCGTGCCACATGGTCAATCACTGGATCCCACGCGCCATACGCCGGTTGGCGGAATATACGCACCGAAGGATACCAAGGCATCTCCTCCCCGGCAATTCCGTAGCGCCATTCCGGGCTGTAGGGCGCCATGACCGACACGGGTCTGCCGAGCGCGCCGCCCAAGTGTATAACCGCCGTGCATACGCTAATGACAAGATCGAGCGCTGTCACCAACGCCGCCGCCTGCTCGTAGTCCGTGCGCACCTCCGCCCAACTGTGCACGTGTACTCCGGTTGCCGCGCGCAGTGCATCGAGTTCGGCAACGCAGTCGGTGTACTGCAAGTCGACAAATTGCGTATTTTTTGACTGCAGTATCGGCAGCCACCGCGCCAGCGGTAGCGAGCGTACCGGCCGCCGCGACTTGTGCGTACCGCCCTGCCAGGAAATACCCACCTTAAGACCCGGCCCCAGCGCCGCAAGGCGCTCCCGCCACGCGGCGACCCATTGCGGATCGGCCTGCAAATAGCCGCGGTGCAGGGGGAAATCTGAACGCCTGCGCCGCAAGTGCAGCGGCAGACTACCGATCGGGCTTTGCAGGTCGATACCCGCTTCCAGTACGCTGCCCGGTAGCGTACGGTCGGGGTTCGCTGCATAAACTGTAACTCGCGGAAACGACCGGCGGAACAGAGTTTCAAGTTTGGCCGAACACTCGACCGTGCAAAGTGCGCCGGCGGATACCACGTCCGGAATACACGACGCGAACATGATCTCGTCGCCCAGGCCTTGCTCTGAGTATACGAGCAGCTTTTTGCCAGCCAAGGCGCCGCTATCCCAGCGCGCAAATTCGGTCGGACGCGGTGGACGGTCGTTGCTCTTCAGCCGCAATTCGTAGTCGGGCCAGCCGCGCGCGAATTCATGCAGCAGCAAATAAGCGAGAGAACGATGCCAAATGGCCAGCGTGAAATCGGGCTTGAGCGCAATTGCCGCGTCATAGCATGCGATCGCTTCATCGAGCCGCCCGAGGTCTTGAAAGACAATGCCGAAATTATTCAGGAGTTCCGCGTCGGCGCCGTCGATCGCACGCGCACGCACGTAGTATTGCAGCGCCTCTTGCGGGCGGTGCATCTTTTGCAACACGAGCCCTATGCACTTCAGTGCTTCAAGGTGCCGCGGCGCCTGCGCCAACACATGCTGCAGCAGAACTTGCGCGTCGTCGTAACGGTCGAACTCAATATGCGACAGTATCAAGTTCTTCAAAAGATCAGGAATCTCCGGCGCCAATGCGTACGCGCGCTTGAAATGGTGAAACGCCTGCTCGCGCGCGCCAACAGTCTGCAAAATAAGGCCCAGATTAAAATGCGCGGGAGCGTTGCCGGGGTCCAGGCGCAGCGCCTGCTCGTAGCTTGCGGTTGCCGCCTGCCGTTCCTCCAGCATAAGGAATACATTGCCGCGTGCCGCGTGGGCGTCGGCGCAGTCGGGTTTCAACGCGAGCGCGCAATCGAGATGGGCTGCTGCTTCACCGAAATTGCCGCTCTCGCCGAGCAATGCGCCAAGCAGATAACGCGCGTGGGCATTGCGCGAATCGAGTTCCAGCGCGTTGCGGTAACTGCGTTCTGCCGCGGCCCGCTCGTCCGACTGCTGCAGGCGATATCCGCGCTGCAACAGTTCGTCAACGGCACCGTGCGCTACAACCGGCGCGCGCGCGCCGCGGGAAAATATGCGCGAAAGTAAGTTGGTGAGGATCACGGCATTGTCGGCTGGCACAGGGCTTGCTGCAGGATACTACATGAACTGCCGCGCTATTGACGCGGCAATCGCTCCCGCTTGATAATGCAACCGGTTATTTTTAAAGAAAACCCGTGAATCCGACGACAGATCTACCCGTCTCTGGGTGGGCCGTCCCCGGTCACAAATTGCCCATGAACGTCTTTAGCGTATTGCTGTGGCCATGGCGCAACTACCGGCGCGCCGACGGCAATCGTCCTCTCGAACCGCAAATCTCGCTCGAACAATACGAGAAACTCGTGCCGTACCACACGGTCTATGAAGGCCCCACCGAGGTGGTCTACGTAACCCCCAACCTGTTCACAAAATGGCGGGTCGATTCGTTGTTTGAGAAAGAACCGGACACCATCGAATGGATCAGGGGGTTTCAAGCCAGCGAGGTTTTCGTCGATATCGG
Organism: Betaproteobacteria bacterium; assembly: GCA_043759115.1. GTDB lineage: Bacteria > Pseudomonadota > Gammaproteobacteria > Burkholderiales > SG8-41 > PALSA-1004. The sequence goes on from JAYVME010000102.1 coordinate 6,794, forward strand.
CGCCAACGTCGGCATGTACACGATTTGGGCGGCGAAAACGCGGGGCGTGCGCACATTCGCTTTTGAACCCGAGTCGCAGAACTACGCGCTGCTATACCGCAATATCGTCATGAACGGCTTGTCCGAGAACGTCGTAGCGTATTGTCTGGCATTGAGCGACACCGCCGGCTATTCGCTGCTGCATCTGAGCCAGTTCCAGCTCGGCGGTTCGTGCCACTCGTTCGGCGAAAAAATCGATCACAATCTCAAGCACCGCGATACCAACCTGTCGCAAGGGAGCATCTCGACCACGCTCGACTCGCTGGTGGCGGACGGCGTGGTGCCGATGCCGAACCACATCAAGATCGACGTGGATGGACTCGAACACAAAGTGCTCGCAGGCTGCCGCAGCGTGCTTGCCGACCGCCGCCTGACGTCGGTCCTGGTGGAAATCAACACCAACCTGGAACAACACCGTAAAATAATCACGGATATGAAAGCGCTTGGATTCGACTTTTCCGAGCAGCAGGTGGCGCAGGCCCAGCGCACCGAAGGCGCGTTCAAAGGCGTCGGGAATTATGTCTTCCGCCGTTGAAGAACAGGTCTTGTACCAGATCGCGAATGCGCCGGTTCGCGAGTACCCGTACGCGCACATTTATGTCGAAAACATATTTCCCGACGACTACTATGCGCAGTTGCGCGCCAACTGGCCCGACCAGTCCGCGCTGATCTGCATCGCAGACACCGGACGGGTGGCCAAGGACGCGTATCGCGAGCGCTTTGTCATGCCGTTCAAACCAGCCGAGATCGACAAGCTCCGCGAAGATCGCCGCGCCTTCTGGTACGAACTTGCAAGCTGGCTCATTACGCAGCGCTTTCTGACGGCATTGATAGACAAGTTCGAGACCTATATCAAAGAACGACTCGGGGATGAATTGTACCAGTGCGCTTTCGAAAACGATTCGCTGATTGTGCGCGACCACACCAACTTCAGTATCGGCCCGCATACCGATGCCCCGCACCGCCTGTTATCCCTGCTGTTCTATTGCCCCGACGATGACGCGCTCAAACATCTCGGAACGTCGCTTTACGTGCCGCGCGATCCGGCGTTCCGCTGCAACGGCGGTCCGCATTACCCGCACAACCTGTTTCATAGAGTCCGCACCATGGAATACAAACCGAACTCCCTTTTCGCCTTCGTCAAGAACGACCATTCGTTCCACGGCGTCGAGCCGATTGGCGATCAAAACGTGCTACGCGATATACTGCTCTATGATGTTCGCGTGCATCGACCGAAAAGCGTAGCGCAACCACCCGGGATGGGCTTCGGGTTGAGAATGTTGAAACGCCTGTTTGGCGGCGACCGGAACTAACAAGGTTATTTCATCGGAGCAAGATCATGGCTTTATTCGGTACGGTTTCGAGCAAGGATGTCGATTTGTTTGCCACGGGCTTGGCGCAGGATCTTGCCAAGCGTTATCCGCCGGCCCTCGACAAGGGCAGCGAGCGGAAAATATCGCAGAAGCGGCTCACGAGCATACTGGAGGACACCTTCGCCAGGGCGATCGAATTCAAGCGTCAGCACAAACTCGGCGTCTACAAGAAAGCGCGTCTCGGCAACACCTTCCGCTGGGAGTTGCAGGAAATGGGTTACAGCGAAAAATTCGTCGAAGTCGCCACGGAAGGGCTCATCGTTTACATTACGAGGAAGTAGGACCATGAGAGGCGGAACAGGGGCCCCGCGGTTTTGCGGGGATGTGGCCCTCGAAGGGGCCCGGCGACCGACGCGACCAACCCTTTATTTGAGACACCGGCTTGGAGGTCGCGCACGATGAAGCGCGGAGCAGGGCTCCCGCTTGCGGGATGCGACCGACGCGACGGTGCGGGTCCTGAGACAAACGTTCAGAGGTCGCGTGCGGTGAGAGGCGGAATGGGCCCCGCGTGCGGCGGCGTTGAGCATTCCCGCCGCCCTCGGGGGAGGGCGACCTCAGAGACGTGCCGCAGTTACACCACCGGCGGCGGGACATAGCCCGGAACCTTCGACAGATCCACGTCATCAACCTGGTTCCGGTCCATGCATTGCTCGGCGTACTTCAGGTAAACCTTTTCCCACATGAACACATCAAACAAGTCGGGATCGATATGACCGTTGAGTTTGAACTTGCCTAGAATAAACAGCGATTCCGACAAGGTCTTGCCTTTTTTGTAGGGCCGGTCCTTGGCGGTCAGCGCCTCGAAGATGTCGGCGATACCCATGCAGCGCGCCTGTACCGACATCTGTTCGCGCGTGAGCCCGCGCGGATAACCCTTGCCGTCCATGCGCTCGTGGTGGCCGCCGGCGTATTCGGGCACATTCTTCAGGTGCTTCGGCCATGGCAGTGATTCAAGCATCTGGATCGTAACGTCAATGTGATGATTGATAATCTGGCGCTCGGCGGCGGTCAACGTGCCCGCGCGTATGGTCAGATTTTCGACTTCGTCCGCCGTCAGGAATTCCACTTCGTTACCCGCGACGTCGCGCCAGCGGTACCTGACTGAAGTCTGCTTCACCCGCTCCAGATCCTCCGGTTTCATGAATTCGCCGCCGACATTGCAGGAACGCAAAAATTCTCGATCTTCATTGATGTGGCGCATCTGCAGGTCGAAATCGCGTTGGGCGTCATGCAGTGCCTCTTTGTCGCCCGTCTCCAGCGCCTTGAGCCTGGCCTTAAGCAGCGCAAGTTCCGCGTCGCGTTTTATGACCTCGAAACGCGTATCGACGAGATTGATGCGATCGTAGATGGTGTGCAGTTTCGTCGCCTTGTCGACCACGTGGACCGGGGTGGTCACTTTGCCGCAATCGTGCAGAAGGCCCGCGATCTTCAACTCATAGCGATCTTTATCGCTCATGCTGAAGTTCTTCAACGGTCCTACCGAGCAGTTATTGACGGCATCCGCCAGCATCATGGTCAGCTGCGGCACGCGTTTGCAATGGCCGGCGGTATACGGCGACTTGTCGTCAATCGCCGCGTTGATGAGGTTGATGAACGACTCAAACAGGTTCTCTAGGTGGTTGATCAGGAGCCGGTTGGTGAGCGCGATCGCCGCCTGCGATGCCAGCGATTCGGCCAGCTGCTGGTCCGCCGACGAGAATGGGCGGACTGCGCCGCCCGCGCGATCCTTGGCGTTCAACAGTTGCAGGACGCCAATGATCTCGTTTTCATGGTTCTTCATCGGCACCGTCAGGAACGACTGCGAACGGTAGCCGGTTTTCTGGTCGAAATTCTTGGTGCCGGAAAAATCAAACCCCTCCTGGGTATAGGCGTCCGCGATATTGATCGACGTATCATGGTGGAAGGCATACGCCACCACCATGGTATTGACGGGCTTGCCCTCGGGATCAAACAGGTTGATCGGCGGGAACGGTATGTCCACATGCGTGGTGCCGCCCATGGCGATATTGAGCGTGTCATTGCGCATGATTTCAAACTTGAGGGTATGATCCTCCGTCACGCGATACAGCGTTCCGCCGTCCGCATTGGTTATTTTTTTCGCCGCCAACAGGATCGCTTCAAGCAACCGGTTGATATCGGTTTCCTTGGATAGCGCGACGCCGACCTGGTTCAACTGCTCAAGACGCTCGAACAGATTGGCGGAGTCCGGTGGCTGCTGCATCTGATTCATTGCGCGGGAATTACTTGATACAGACTGCGCGCACCTGCACCATATCGGTAACCCCCGCCAATACCTTCTCGATGCCGTCCTGCTTCAGGGTGCGCATGCCCTCCTCGAGCGCGGTGGCCAACATCTCGGCCACCCGTGCGTGCTCCTGAATGTTTTTCTTGACGGCGTCGGTGCCGATCAAAAGCTCGTGCAAGCCGACCCGGCCTTTATATCCGGTGCCTCCGCACGTATCGCAGCCGGTCGGCGCATTCAGCATGATCTCGCCCTTGTCATTGCCGAACTCCTTGACCCACTCCTGCATCACCTTATCGCGTGCCGCCTTGAGGTCCTTCTTCCACGTCGCGGTATTCAGCATTTCGGTAGAGTACTCTTCCATCAGCAGGCGCAGCTCTTCCGGCGTCGCGGCATGCGGTTTCTTGCATTTTCCGCACAGGCGCTTGGCGAGACGCTGGGCCAGAATGCCGAGCAGCGCATCGGCGAAATTGAACGGGTCCATACCCATGTCGAGAAGCCGGATGATCGATTCCGGCGCGGAATTGGTATGCAACGTGGCAAACACCAGGTGGCCGGTGAGCGACGCCTCGATGCCGGTGCCGACCGTCTCCTTGTCGCGCATCTCGCCGACCATGATGATGTCCGGGTCCGCGCGCAAAAATGCTTTCATCGCAATCGCGAACGTCAACCCCGCTTTCGGATTCATCTGCACCTGGCGCAGGCCGCGCTGGGTAATTTCAACCGGATCTTCGGCGGTCCAGATTTTCGTTTCCGGTGTATTGAGGTAACCCAGCACCGAGTGGAGCGTGGTCGTCTTGCCGGAGCCGGTCGGGCCGCACACGAAGAAGAGGCCATACGGTTTTTCGATTGTCGCCTTGCACTGCGTCAGGTTGTACTTGGAAAGCCCGAGCTTATCGAGCGGAATCGGCTCGCCGGCGGCGAGTATACGCATCACGATGTCTTCAACGCCACCCTGGGAGGGAATGGTCGCGACCCGCAGCTCGATATCAAGCGGACCGAATTTCTTGAATTTGATCTTGCCGTCCTGCGGTTTGCGGCGCTCGGATATATCGAGATCGCACATGATTTTCAGGCGCGCCGCAATCGCGTTGCGATAGGCGGCAGGCACCGAAATATATTTACTGAGCGACCCGTCCTTGCGGAACCGCACTTCGGTCTTGCCCTTGCCGGGATAGGGCTCGATATGAATGTCGGACGCGCCCTGCTTGTAGGCGTCGACGATGATCTTGTTGACGAGCTTGACGACCTCGTTGTCCGACGCGGCCGATGCGCCGTCGTCGAAGTTTTCCTCCTGCGTCTCGTCGTCTTCGAGACCCGACAGCAGATCGCCGATGTCGGTACCGTCGTCGATGCTGCCAACGCCCGCCGACGCGCCGCCGCTGCCAAAGAACAAATCGAGTGTCGCCACGAATTCACGCGCACAGCACACGCGGTAGACAATCTTGCCTTTTGGATAGACGTTGTTGACGACCTTGGAACCGCGGATTTTCTCCGGGTCGGTCGTCAATATAACGATGCCGTCTTTCGACTCATCAACCGGTATCCACTGGCTGCTGTCGACGAACTCGCGGCTCATGTTTTTCATGAGATCCAGCGGCTTCACCCGGTCCGCTTTATGCGGCTCGTAGGGCACGTCGAAATAGGCGGCAAGCGCCTCGCCAATCGCGCTCAATTTGACCTGGAACTCATCGATCAGGACGGTTTCAATGTCGAGGTTCTTGCGGCGCGCCGAGCGGGTTGCGAGTTCCAGTTCCTCCGCCGAAATCACCGCGTTCGAGACCAGGTGATCGTATTTGCCCTTGACCCCCGCGGCCGGCTTCTGGCGCTGACGAAACGCGATGGCCAGCGTTTCGCACACGTGTGTCGCGCCTTCCTCCACCACCGGGAGGAACGGTTGTCCGCTCTTGGAATTGATAATCTGGACCACGCCTATCAATTCCTTGCTTTGCGCTTCGACCACTGGCGCCACCAGCATCTGCTTGGTGCGGTAGCCGGTCTTCAGATCCACCTGTTTCAGGAAGTTCAGCTGCGGGCTGTAGGCCTTGAGTTCCTTCTCGTCGTAAACATCGCGGATGTTGATCATTTTCTTATGCACGGCGACAAAGCCGGCGATACTTTGCTCCGCGATCGGCAGCTTCAAATCCTTGAATGAATTCAGACCGGTCTTGACCTTGGAGACGATCGAAGTTTTGTCTTCACTCACGAGATAGATCGTGAGCCGGTCGGCATTGAAGAGCCCGCAGATCTCCTGGCCCAATTCCAGCATGATCTCGTCAATGTTGCTGGTGGCGTGTATCCGGTTGGTTACCGACTG
>JAYVME010000103.1:0-12752 GCA_043759115.1 Betaproteobacteria bacterium
CGTGGTGACCGTCGGCGCCGGCGGCGGCTCGATCGCCTGGATCTCACCGGAGGGCGCGCTCAAGGTCGGGCCGAAGTCGGCTGGCGCTGATCCCGGCCCGCTGTGTTACGGCGCCGGCGGCGCCGATGTCACCATCACCGACGCGCATCTGGTGCTGGCGGCGGGCCTGATCGGCGACGCGCATCCGCTGCATATCAACCAGCAATTCGCCGAGCAAACGCGTTTCGGCGGGCGCGTGTTGCACGGCGTCTTCACCGGTGCGCTGGTCGGCGGGCCGGTCGGTACCTTTTTCGCAGGCACCGGCATTGCTTACCTCGAACACAACTGCCGCTTTACGAATCCGGTGCGGCCGGGCGATACGATCACGACCACGTGGACGATCGCCGGCAAGAACGACAAGCCCAAGCACGGCGGCGGTCTCGTCACCCTGACCGCTGTGTGCCGCAATCAGAAAAATGAGATTGTTGTCGAGGCGGACGCGAAAATGCTGGTGCGCAACGTCCAGTCAATTGTTTCCGGCACTTGTGACTAACCGCCATTGCAATCGGTCGGGCGCAGGCGCACCATGCTCTTAGCGCAGTGGCCGTCGGCGCTTAATCTCCTATTGTTAAATGAGGCACGGCATGGAGCCGAAGGTTGTGATCCTGACTTTACTTTTCGTGGCCCTGACGCATGGGCACTGAGCGCACATTGAACCAGCCCACTGCGGGATGGCCCGCAGGCGTGCCGTCCGCGCGCCGGGACGTTGTTACGGCAGTCGACGAGACGTAGGGGCGGGAGCGGCGATGCGATTGCGCGTGCTCGGGTGCTCGGGCGGTATTGGCGGACAGCAAAATCGAACCACTTCGTTTCTGCTCGACCAGGATATTCTGATCGACGCGGGGACCGGGGTCGGCGATCTCTCGCTCTCCGAGCTGACGTTGATCGACCATATCTTTATCACGCACTCTCACCTCGACCACGTCAACTCGATCGCGTTTTTCGTGGATACGGTCGGTGCGCTGCGGCCGAATCCGGTGACGGTGTACGCGCTGGGCGCGACCATCGCGATCTTGAAGAAGAATCTGTTCAATTGGGACATCTGGCCGGATTTCACCATGATACCCACGCCCGAACAGCCGTGGTTGCGGTACCAGGAGATCGAGGTGGGGGAGGTGATCACCATCGCGGGGCGGAAGATCACGGTGCTGCCCGCGATCCACACCGTCCCCGCGGTCGGCTACCTGCTCGACAGTGGAAAAGGCAGCCTGGTCTTCACCGGCGACACCGGGCCGAACGACGCGCTGTGGAGCGTGGTGAACGAGGTCGAGAACCTCAAGTTTCTCATCATCGAAACCGCATTTTCCGACAAGGATCGCCGGCTTGCCGAGCTTTCCAAGCATCTGTGCCCCGCTATGCTTGGCGAGGAACTGGCCAAGCTCGCGCGCCCCGCGGAGGTCTACATCACGCATCTCAAGCCCAGCGAAATCGAGTTGACCATGCAGGAAATCGACGAGCTTACGGGAATCGCGCAGCCGCGCCCGCTGCAAAACAACCACGTATTCGAATTCTGACGCGTCTCCGCGCACAATGCGTTTGCGCGCAGTGCCGGAAAGACGGAAAATCCCAATCTGATTGCGTGGTGGGAACGACCGCCGCGGAATCGACGCCACCTCCATGAAAAAACAAGTCTCCGTCGAACAACTTAAATTCGGTGTTTACGTCAACGAGCTCGACCGGCCGTGGACGGAAACGCCATTCATGTACCAGGGGTTTGTCATCAATTCCGAGGCGCAAATCCAGGCGCTGAAGAAATACTGCAAGAAGGTCGTCATCGATACGGAGAAGGGCGCCGACGTGGCGGCGAATCCGTTCGCCGGGGGTCCCAAGCGGCCGAGCGTGCTCGACACGATCAAGGTGAAGGCCACCTACGTCGAAAAGGTTCTCGTCACACACGAGTTGCCGGCCGCGCGCCAGGCCCAGACCAAGACCGCGGTCGTGATGAAGGACGTGTTCGGCTCGGTGCAGGCAGGCAAGGCGCTCGACGCCCCCCGCGTGAAGGATGCCGTGACGAACATGACCGACAGCGTGGTGCGCAATCCCGACGCCATGCTGCTGCTCGCGAGGATGAAGGAAACGGGCGTGAACACCCTCGACCGCGCGATGGGAGTCTCCATCTACATGATCACGTTCGGCCGCTTTCTGTCGCTGCCGCGCGAGCAGATCGATATGCTCGGATTGCTCGGGATCTTGCAGGACGTCGGTAAATTGCGTTTGCCGGCCGATCTGCTCAACAAGAAGGAAGCCTTGAGCGAAGCCGAGCTGGAAGTCTGCAAGAGTCACGTCGGGCATTCGGTCGCGATTCTGAAGGAGACTGCCGGGCTGCCCCCCGAACTGCCCGCGCTGGCGGCCCTGCACCACGAACGCGTCGACGGCAGCGGCTATCCGGCCGGCCTTAAGGGCGCGCAGATCGGGTTGTTTGGCTGCATGGCGGGACTCATCGACAGCTTCGACGCACTGACGGAGCCCCGGCCCTACGGCCAGCTGTTGGCGCCGGCGCCCGCGCTCAAAGTGCTCTACGACCAGCGCGACACCAGCTTCGACGGCGCGCTGGTCGAACAGTTCATCCAGTGCATCGGGACCTATCCGGTGGGCGCCCTGGTCGAGCTGCACTCCGGCGAGATCGGGATCGTGATTGCGCGCAACCCGCGGTTAAAGCTGTTTCCGCGCGTCATGGTGGTGCTCGACATCCATAAAAATCCGCTCAAGCCGACCAAGATTATCGAGCAGGCGGGCATCAAGCGCACGTTGCAGAAGGGGAGCGTCAACATTGATCCCTCCGAATATTTCCTCTGACAGCGGCGTGAACGGGCGCAGTGCGGACTCTCTGGCCGCGCCGGAACAGGAACCGGGCGCCGGTTTGAGGGCGCTCATCGGGCGTCTGGCGGAGGAATTTGGCGCTGATTCCGCAACGCTTGCCTGTGTGGCGTCGCTGTTCGAAGAGGGGCGCGAGCGCGCACCGGACATCTTCGTGCCGGCTGCGGGCGGACTCGCGTCGGCATTTGCGGAGCTGGTGGCCGTGGGCGATGCCGGGCCGGTCTATGCGGCCCTGGGCGAATGGGCGCTCGACGCCGAGGGCGAGCCGACCGAGCGCATGCGGCGCGATTGCCTGCGCTTCCAGAGCGCGCTGACGCGCGGCGCGCTGCGGCTCTACGCCGGTGATCCGGAACGCTGCGCGGAGAGCCTGCTCGCGCTGCAGCGCTTCACCTTCCTGCAGATCGCGCTGCTCGCCTCGCTGGCGGCGCGCAGCCAGCAGGAAGGCGGTGTGGTGCGCACGCTGCCAACCCCCGAATACGCGGCGTTCATGGAAATCTTTCGCGCGACGATCGAAACCCACCGGCAGGAGGGCAAAGAGCTTGGGTTGCTGCTCCTGCACGTTGCGAAGGTCGAGCAGGTGGATCGATTGCTCGGACTGCAGAGGGGCGAAGCCTTCATGTTGCGCGTCACCCGGCGCATGCGCGAAGGCGTGCTGCGCAAGCAGGACCAGCTCGGCCGCGTGAGCCGCGATCAGTTCGCCTGCCTCTTGCCGCGCATCGCGGGGGAGGGCGTGGCCATTCTCGCCGCGAACAAGATACTGGGCGCGCTCGAAGCACCGATCCCGATCGGCGACCGTTCGTTTGCCGCGGACGCGGTCATCGGTATCGCGATGTACCCGGACCATGGTGCCGATCAGCAGACGCTGGTGCGCAACGGCAAACTCGCGGCGGGCGTCGCGCGCGGCACGACGGAACGCGTCGCCGTCTACGACGCGGCGCACGGCGAGAGCGAAGAGCGCGGCATGCTGTACGAGACGCGGCTGCGCCACGCACTGGAGCAAGGTGCGCTCGGGCTTGCCTTCGCGCCGCAGTTTAACCCGGTCACCGGCCGGATTGCCGGACTCGCGTGCATGCTGCGCTGGACGGACGCCGAGCTGGGCGAAGTGTCGGAGGCGCGCGCGATCGAAGCGGCTGAAAACTCCGGCCTGATCCGCGAGCTTACCTGGTGGACATACAACAGCGCGCTAAGGCTGTGCGCCGAGTTTGCAAGCGCCGGGATTGACCTTCCCATCGGGTTGAAAGTGACCACTAGCGGTCTTGCGCAACCCGATTTCGCGGAGTTTGTGGGCCGCGCGCTGCGTACCTGGAAAGTTTCTCCCGGGCGGCTGGTGATCGAGATTCACGAGACCGCACTCGTCACCGGCATCGAATCGCTGAAGGACACGCTCACGCGGCTGAAGGCGCTCGGGTTGCGCCTTGGGATCGACGGCTTTGGCACCGCGTCATCGTCCCTTTCCAATCTGGCGCAACTGCCGCTCGACGAGGTGAAGATCGGCGCGACGTTCGTGGGCGACATGGGGCACGCGACGGTTCACGCGAAGATTGTTCGTTCGCTGGTCCATCTCGCGCAGGACCTCGGGTTTGGCGTGACGGCTGAAGGTGTTGCGGACGCCGAAACCGCGCGCATCCTGTCGACACTCGGCTGCGAGCGCATTCAGGGCGCCTATGTGGGGCGTCCGCTTACCGCGCAGGAGGTTCTCGTGTTCGCAACGAGCGCCGCGGAGCCGGTCCGGCTTCCCATTGGCGGCGAGCGCAGCTAACGACCGCTGTGCGCCGCACGCCGCCGCTCGTGCAATGGGCGCGGGGTTCAGGCGGCGGCGGTGACGCTTTGGGTAAGGTGGCTCGTCAGCCGCCGAGTAATGTCGCGCCGCACCTGGTTGAAATCGATCGCCGACACCTCGCGCGGGCGCGGCAGCGGGATGCGGCCGTCGTACTCGATGCGCCCCGGTCCCGCGGTCATCACCACCACGCGGTCGGACAGCAGCACCGCCTCCTCGACCGAGTGCGTTACGAAAATCACCGTGACCCTGGTGCGCTCCCAGATTTCGAGCAGCTCCTGCTGCAGCTTTTCGCGCGTCAGCGCATCGAGCGCGCCAAACGGCTCGTCCATCAGCAGCACTTCGCAGTCGTTGGCCAGCACGCGCGCGATGGCAACGCGCTGCTTCATGCCGCCCGAGAGCTGGCTGGGGTAGTAGTCGGCGAATTTGGTCAGACCCACCATCTCCATGTAGCGCGCGGAGATTTGATCGAGCTTCTCTTTGGGCAGTCCATGCTGGCGGGGACCGAAGCCGATGTTTTGTCTGACGGTCAGCCAGGGAAACAGCGCGAAATCCTGGAACACCATGCCGCGTTCCGGGCCGGGACCGGTAATCGGCGAGCCATACATCTCGACCGTGCCCGAGGTCACCGTCTCGAAGCCGGCGATGATGCGCAGCAGCGTCGATTTGCCGCAACCCGAGGCACCGATCAGGCAGACGAATTCGCCTTTCCTGATGGTGAGGCTGATGTCGTGCAGCGCTTCCACCGTCTGCTCACCCATGCTGAAGCGTTTGCTGGCGCCTTTGATGGCGAGTATCGGCTTGGCAGTGCGATGCAATTCTGGATCAGGCACGATGCTGGGGGCTCCACGCGAGTAAACGGTTGTTGATGGCGACGATGACCCGGTCGGACAGGAAACCAGCGAGCCCGATGATGATCATGCCGGAAATCACGAGGTCGGCGCGCGACAGCATGCGGCCATCCATGATGACGGCGCCGAGGCCCTCGGGCACACCGGTCATTTCGCCCACCACGATCAGAATCCACGCAAACCCGTGGCCGAGACGCAGCCCGTTGAAAATCGACGGCAGCGCGGCCGGCAGCACGACCTGGCGGAACAGCGACGAGCCGTTGCAGCCGAGCATGGTGGCCGCCTCAAAGAGCTTGCCGTCGACCGAGCGCACGCCGAACGTGGTGTTGAGCACGATTGGATAGAACGCGCCGAGGAACACCAGAAAAATCGCCGCATTCGGTCCCAGCCCGAAAAAAATCATCGACAGCGGCAGCCACGCCGTCACCGGCACCGGGCGCAAGAGCTGCAGCGTCGGGTCGACCATCTCGCGTATGAGTTTGATGCGGCCGATCAGGAGCCCCAGCGGAACGCCGACCGCGGCCGCGGCGAAGAAACCGGCGTAGACGCGTTTAACCGACGCCCACAGGTGAATATGAATCGTCTTGCTGAACGCATCGTCGTAAACGCCGCCGAACGTAAAGTCCCACAGCATCACGCCGACTTCCCGCGGACCCGGGATCAGCCGCGTACCGGTGAGCTTGACCGCCACGTGCCATGCCAGCACGAACGCGACCGGCACGACCAGGGTTTTGGCCACGTCCACCAGCCGGCCGGTTGTCCGGGTCACGTTTGCAAACTCCGCGTCACGCCGCCGCTACATTTTCTGCTTGCGCAGCGCCTCGACGAAGGTGGTGTTGATGAAGTGCGTGTAGTCAGGCAGCGCGCGGATTTGTTTCATTTCCAGCATTTGCGAGCCGTAATACTTGGCGCGCGTCACCCAGTCGGCATCGGTGTTCCATGTCAACTCGACGTTGGGCGCCGCGATCTCGATCGTCGGGCGCGGCTGGCCGAGCTTCAACGCCGCCATGTCGACGAACGCCGTGCGGTTCGACATTGCGTACTCGGTCGCCCGGCGGTGGATTTCGAGGAACACCTTCACCAGCTCGGGTTTTTCCTTGATCATGTTTTCATGCGTGGTCATGACCATGTTGACCGAGCCGGTCGGCGTGCTGTACGGGTACTCGACAATTTTTCCGACTCCTTTCGCCAGACTGATCGACGGCCCCGGCTCGGCGCCAACATAGGCATCGACGTCGCCGCGCTCCAATGCGGCCGGCATTTCGCTGAACGCGACGCGCACCGGCTGGATGTCCTTGATCGACATGCCCTCCATCTTCAGGCGGTCGAGTATCACGACTTCCTGCGTCGAGCCCGGCAGGATCGCGACTTTCTTGCCTTTCAGATCCTTGATCGATTTGATCTCCGATTTCGCGCCGGCAACCACCGCCATGCCGCGGTTGCATTGCGCCGCGATCACGACCACCGGTTCGTTCGCGGCACCTCCCAGCGTCGCCGCGGCCAGCCCGTAGGTGCCGAAGTCCACCGAGCGCGTCACGACGGCGTTCTTGCCGTCGGTCGGGGTCTCATAGGGGATGACTTCTATTTTGTAGCCGGCCGGCGTGAACTTTTCATAGAAATACGGCGTGATCGCGTGGATCAGCTTCAACGTGCCGACACGAATCACCTGATCGGCGGACAACGCCGGTGTCGCCCACGCGGCACCGACAGCAACCGCGCCTGCAAGCAGCGCACCCCATAATTTTTTGCGGCTATTCATACCCGACTCCCGGTGAGTTTCGCGTCACTTGGACGCGCCAGGAGTGTGATGAGCAATAGCTATGCCATGCGCAAGACCGCATGGTTAGTGGGTTTGCAGCGACGAGCGCACGAATTGTGCACGTCATCAGTGCGTCATACGGATTACGGCACCAGTCTGGTGCGACGTTCAGGTCGAGACGAGTTCGCGTACCAGCGCGGTGAGGGCGCCAGCGGGATTCGCCATTTCCTCAAGAATGGTGAAATGGTTGTGTCCGGCCAGTCGTGCAAGACGGCCGGGCAGCCCGGCGCGAACGCGCACCGCCGCATAAGTCTCGGACTGGCGCTGCAGTTCGGGCAACTCATCACCGCCGCAGGTCATGATGAGCGGCTTCGAGCGTGGCGGCAGGTTCCGCAACGGGCTCAAGCGCCGCACTTCGTCTACATCGAGCCTGAGCTTGGCGTTGAGATAGCACAGGCGTATCGGTTCAAGATCGTAAATGCCGCTGATCGCGAGTCCGCCGTTCACGGCGGGTTCGTCCAGCGACATTGCTGTCAGGTGCCCGCCCGCCGACCAGCCGGAGACGTAAATGCGGTGCGGATCGCCGCCGAAATCCACGACATGCGCGGCCAGCCATGCGATCGCAGTGCGCACTTCGGCGACGATGCCGGCCAGCCGTATTTCAGGTGCAAGCGTGTAGCCGACGAACGCCACGTGGATGCCGTGCGCGAGCGGCCCGGTGGCGAGAAAACTGAAGTTCTCTTTTGCGCGCATCTGCCAGTAGCCGCCGTGGATGAACACGAGCACCGGCCCGCGCGAATCCGCCGCGAAATAATCGATGCGGTTGCGTTCGGCTGGCCCGTAGCGCAAATCGAGGTGGTGGCCGCGCGCCGCGCGCAGGCGGTCGCTGCGCCCCTGAAAGTCGGCGAGCACCTGCGTGCTGTCGGCCACCGCCGCCGAATTGTTATAAGCGGCGTCGAGTGCCGCGCGGTCCATTCCGCGGTACAGTGTCATCGTATTTCCCCCGTCAAAAGTACGCTATTGCCGGTGCGAGTCCCGCCCTGATTGCAAAACGAAGAATACGCCATTCATCGCGGCGGCCGCAAAATGGCATACGCATTGCTTACCTGTGTTCATCCATGCAATATAGGCCGCCATGCCTGTTCCCTACAGCCTAACGCTTACTTCTCTGCGCGAGCGCCTGCGCAGCGGGCAACTGTCGCCCGTGCAACTCGCGCGCGACGTGCTCGCCGCCGCCGCCGAAGGCGACCGTCACCATGCGTGGATTTACCGACTCCCTGATGCAGCGGTGCTCACACAGGCGCAGCGCCTCGAAGCGGACGCGGCAGCACTTTCGTTACCGCTCTATGGCGTGCCGTTCGCGGTCAAAGATAACATCGATGTCGCGGATTGCCCGACCACCGCCGGCTGTCCCGCCTTCAGCCACACCGCCACGACCACGGCGACGGCGGTGCAACGATTGCTGGATGCCGGCGCGATCCTGATCGGCAAAACCAATCTCGACCAGTTCGCAACCGGTCTGGTCGGGACGCGCTCGCCGTACGGCGCCTGTGCCAACGCATTTAATCCGGACTTTATCTCGGGCGGCTCGAGTTCGGGGTCGGCGGTCGCGGTCGCGCTCAATCTCGTGAGCTTCGCGCTGGGCACTGATACCGCGGGTTCCGGCCGCGTGCCGGCGGGGTTTAATAACATCGTCGGGCTGAAGCCGACGCGCGGCGCAATCAGCACCGCGGGCGTGGTGCCGGCGTGCCGCTCGCTCGACTGCGTATCGATATTCGCATTCACCGCGTTTGACGCGTGGAGTGTCTATCAGGTCGCAGCCGGCTTCGATGCGGCCGACGCATATTCACGCCATCCCGCACCGGCCATTTATGCGCCGCCCGCCAATTTTCGCTGCGGCGTGCCCGCCGCGTCGCAACTCGATTTTTGCGGCGATGCGGAAGCCGCACGACTGTTCGCGCACAGCATTGCACTGATCGAGCGCGCCGGCGGCAATATCATTGAAATTGATTTCACACCGTTTCGCGAAACGGCCGCGCTGCTCTACCAGGGGCCGTGGGTTGCCGAGCGGCTTGCCGGGATCAAGGAATTTTTCGATGCGCACCAAAACGATATGCATCCGGTCACGCGCAAGATCATCGGTGGCGGCGCCGGTTATTCCGCCGTCGATGCGTTTGAGGCGGCTTACCGTTTGCAGGAATTGAAACAGCGGGCGGCGGTGGAAATGAAAAAAATCGACGTGCTAGCCGTACCGACTGCGCCGACGATATACACCATCGCGCAAGTCGAGGCCGATCCGGTCGCGCTCAATTCCAATCTCGGGCTCTACACCAACTTTGCCAATTTGCTCGATCTCGCCGCGATCGCGGTGCCGTGCGGCATGCGCGCCGACGGCCTGCCGGCAGGCGCCACGCTGGTTGCCTCCGCGTTCAGCGAACCGTTGTTGTGCGAGCTTGGCGCGCGGCTGCACCGCTTAAGCGGCGTGAAACTCGGCGCCACCGGGTTCGCGATGGATGATGCCGCGAGCGCGTTGCCCGACGCTGCCGACCAAACGCACGTCACGCTTGCCGTAGTCGGCGCGCACCTGTCGGGCATGCCGCTCAACCATCAACTCACCGGGCGTGGCGCGCGGCTTGTCGAGAAAACACGCACCGCGCCGCACTACCGTCTGTATCTGCTGCCCGGCACGATGCCGCCTAAGCCGGGGCTCGTACGCTGCATGGATGACGCCGGCTGCGCGATCGAAGTGGAATTGTGGCGCATGCCGGCCGGACACTTCGGATCGTTCGTCGCCGGGATTCCGGCCCCGCTGGCAATCGGTACCCTCGTGCTTGAGGACACGCGCGCGGTGCAGGGCTTTCTGTGCGAAGGCTACGCCGTGACGGATGCGCGTGATATTTCGTGCTTCGGCGGCTGGCGCAATTTCAATGCGGGTGGTTAGCGTCACCGTTCAACGGCGCGCCGTCTTTTGGCGCGACCGTTGCAACGGTTTGTTATGCCCCACGTCAGCAATGCGCTACTTGCCGACTGCTGCTAGTAGTGCTTTTGGATTGGATTGTGCAATTGTCAGCAGAGTACGTGCGGCTCCGCTGGGCTGTTTGCGCCCCTGTTCCCAGCCCTGCAGCGTGCGCACAGACACACCAAGCAAAGTGGCGAACTGTGATTGCGACAAACCGGTACGTTTGCGCGCTTCAATTGCGGGTGACAGCACGACCTGAGTTTTTCCAGCTTTCATTTGCCGTACGGACTCTAGCAATTCCGCGGCAAGGTCACGCTTGGCCTCGTAAGCCCGGAGCTTTGCAGAAGTGAGGCGTTTAGTTTTCAATGACACGGCGGATCTCCTTTAGCTTAGCGCCAGTAATGTTGTCGGTCTTGGCCTTCGCATATATAAGTAGAAGGACGACCTCTTCCTCGGTTATACGTGTAAAGTAGATGACGCGAACACCCCCGGACTTACCAGTACCTGGCCGCCGCCATCGGACCTTTCGAACGCCACCCGAACCGGGCACCACGCTTCCGGCACTGGGAAACTCGGCGATATATGCGGCAAACTCACCTCGTTCGTCCTCGTTCCAGTAAAGCGGCCATTGCTTCTCAAACACCGGGGTTTTAACAACTATGAACATGAATTGACTATACGCCCAAGGAGTATAATTGTCCAGATGGTAAATTTACGGGGCATAACGTTGCGTTAAGCGGCGGCGCGCTTGCGCGCCGTCCGTCTTGAACGCGAAGTTAGACTCGACCTTTTCTCCACAAGCCGGCCAGTTGCGAATTTGTGCAGAACGCTCGCCATAAGAGTCTGGTACGGCATTCCTTCCTCCACCGCTCGGGCCTGGATATCTGAGACATCCTGCGTGGAAACGCGGATATTCACGCGCCGATTCTTCGTCAGCGTGGCGCGTGCGTATTCTCGATACCGACGCAGCGAGGCCTCGGATGTCACCGCTGGCTTGAGTTTTCCGCTCTCGTATGCAGACAGAACCTGCCTTTCGTAACTATCTAATCCTTTCATATCTTGCCTTTCTCTCCGTAGTCTCGCGTCGCCTTGCGGCTTGGGATAATTGTCTTCAGAAACACGTATTCAGGCTCTTCCATGTGCGGTACAAGGTACACATACTCCGCCAAGGCGATTACGAATACTTTCTGCTTTGGATATCGCTTGGGATTCGGATGGTCCACGATTTCGAGAAGCCCCCCGGCTTCTAGTGCAAGAACGATGTCTTCGAACGAGATGCCTCGTGATCGCTTCAGCTGTTCGTTCTTGATGTCGTTCCAGCGGTACGTCTTCATGTCGCTATGATAGGCGAACATGTGCCCTTTGTCATCAGGGCGGCAGGGCGACACAGGGCGGCAGGGCGAGGTCTAACGTTCACGGTGAGGGGCGCGCGCCGCTTTTGCGCGCGTCCCTCTCGACGGTGTTGTTAGATGACGCCACTGCACTCTTGTAGCCCGGGAATGGGCCACAGGCATCTGATTTGCCGTTAACGTACTTCTCATAGTCCGTTCGTGCGTCACGACTTACCCAAAACTTGAACGTGTAGCGGTCAGGCGTCTCCGCCTTTGCAACCGTATAGCCACCGCCCATCTCGCGACTAACGTCGAAGGCTCGGCGCTCGCTTGTTGAGTAGTAGTAAAACTCGTCCTTGTATTTCCCCGGCATACCCTCAAATGCGGTCTCGACAATGCCCGAAACGAAAAAATGGGGTCAAACGAAAAAATGGGGTCAGGTCTAGCATCGTAGCATAAGTAATCAACGCGTTGGTTTCTTGTCGGTCTGTCTTCTGGCTTGCCTGCCCGATCTCACGATACGCCCCACCGTCGTAAAGTGCATCTTGAAATGCTTGCCAATCTCACTGTAGCTGTATTGCCCTGTATCGTGCGCTTTCAGTATTGCCTGGTCACGATCTTTATACGTTCGCTGAATATGCGCAAGCGACGGCGCCGGTCCGCGCCGCTGTGCCCGCGGGGTGTTGATATTATCGGCTTGTCGATCCAGCTTTCGCTGCATTCGTTCAACAAAGCGCTCGTCTCCCAAATAAATCTGGCCCTTCAAATTGTCCCACGGGCTCTCGGTTTTGACACCCTCCGCGACGAAGCGCGCGTAGCGCTGCCGGGCCAGCGCGCGGCTGCGGGCGAACTGCGCGAGCAACGCATCGACAGATAACCAGCTCGGCGCCTCCTGCGTGCTCAGCATCGCGCGATAGCTGCTCCATGGCCATCGGTTTGCGGATTTCACCATCCTGGCGCGAACGGGGTTTAACACGATGTAGCGGCACAGCTCCAGCAGATACGCGTCCTTATCCACTAGAATCGCCTTGTAGCGCCCCTGAAACAGATGCCCCGCGCGACGATGGCGCCGGTTCGACCACTGCGTGTAAGAGCCATTGAGCTGGCGCATGCCTTTGGCCAGATTGGCGTCCGGTGTTTCCACCAGCAAATGGTAATGATTGCCCATCAGGCAGTAGGCATGCCCCACCCAGTTGAAGTCCTCAATCACGGCGCCGAA
>JAYVME010000104.1:0-5786 GCA_043759115.1 Betaproteobacteria bacterium
ACTCGCGCCGGCCAAAACGCCGCCAGACATTCTCAACAAGCTCTCCCGGGAAATCGCGCGCATCCTGCAACTGCCGGACGTCAAGGAGCGGCTGCTGGCGCTCGGCGCCGAGCCCGCGCCGACCACGCCGGAAGGGTTCGACGCGCACGTGCGTTCGGAGGTCGCGAAGTTCACGAAAATTGTGCGGGACGCGGGCATCAAACCCGAGTGAACGCTATGGGTCAGCGCTCGGAGCCGCGAATAAATTCGTTCAGTACCGCATTCCACGCGAGCGCGAGGTTGGTTCGATTGTAGCCGCCGCCGCCGAACCCCATGATGCGTCCGTTGGCAAGTTCGTTGGCGAGTTGACACAGGCTTTTCGCCGCATGCGCGTGCGCGGCGGGTGAATATTTCAGATGCGCCAGCGGATCGCCAGCGAGACTGTCGGCGCCGCACTGAAACACGATGAACTCGGGCTTGCGCCGCCGCAGAAACTCGACGATGCGCTCCCATGCCTTGAAGAACTCCTGATCGCCCGCTCCCGGCTGCATTGGAATGTTGAGCTTGGTTCCTGCGGCTTTGTCTTTGCCGAATTCGTCCGCGCCGCCCGTGCCGGGATACAGAAAATTACCGTCTTCGTGGATGTCGGCGACGATTACGTCGGGATCGCTTTCGTACGGATAGTAAAGACCGTCGCCGTGGTGCACGTCGATGTCGACGTAAGCCACGCGCCGGATGCCGTATTTTTCGCGCAGCGTGTCGATGACCACACCGCAGTCGTTGAATACGCAAAAGCCCGCGCCGTTGTCGCGCCGCGCGTGATGCAGGCCGCCGATCGGCTGGAAAGTGCGGTAGACCTCGCCGCTCATCACGCGCTCGAGCCCCTCGAGCGCAGCACCCACCACCGCCGCGGAAGCGTCGTAAACGCCGGGATACGCGGGCGTGTCGCCATAGTCGATCGAGCCCTCGCCGAGTTCGGACAGTTCATCGACACGGCCGACGTAATCCGCGCTATGAAAACGCTCGATCTCCGCGCGCGACGCCGCGCGCGGCGCCGCGAGCCGCGCCTCTTTGTCGAGCCCCTGCTTGAGCGTCTCCCGCCAGAACGCATCCTGGCGGTCAGGCCCGAACGGGTGCCCGTTCGGAAAACCGTATTTGCCGAGCGCCTCGCCGACGCAAAGCAAAACTTCAGCAGCCATCGCGCGCACTCCCCTATTATTGCCCGGGGCGCCGGACATGCATCCGGCCCTGACTCTAATCGACCCGTGCGCCGGTCTTGCGCACAACGTCCGCCCACTTCACCAGTTCCTTGCCGATAAAGTCGGCGAAATCAGCCGGTGTTCCCCCAAGAATCTCCAGCCCTTGGCGTAGCAAGGTTCCCCTGGTCTCGGCGGTTGCTAGCACTGTGCCTATATCCGCGTTGAGCGCGTTCACCACGGCCGTTGGGGTTCCCGCCGGCGCGAGGATGCCTTGCCATGCGATGATTTCATATCCGGGCACACCTGACTCAGCGATAGTGGGCCAGTCGGGAACTGCCGCCGAACGCTTGGCACTGGTCACCGCGAGCGCCTTGAGCCGCCCTGCTTTCGCGTGCACCAACGCCGACGGCGCAGTGGTAAACGCGAACGGTACGTGTCCGCCAACCAGCGCGATCGAGGCTTCGGCGGGACCCTTGTATGGCACGTGCACGAACTTGATACCGGTCGCGGCCTGCAGCAACGCGCCCGCCATGTGGCTGACGCTGCCGTTGCCGCCCGAAGAGTAATCGAGTTGCCCTGGCCGCAATTTGGCAAAATCGAGAAATTGCTTGAAGTTGTTCACTGGCAATGACGGGTGGACCACCAGCACGCTCGGTGTCCAGGTTGCGAGGATGACTGGTGCGAAGTCCTTCACGGGATCGTACGGAATCTTCCTGAACAGCGACGGATTGATCGTGAAGTGATTCGACAACACCACCACGATGTGTCCGTCGGGCGCGGATTTTGCCACCAGCTCCGTCGCGATGTTGCCGCCGGCCCCCGGCCGATTGTCGACCAGCACTTGCTGGCCCCATTTCTCCGCAAGCTTGAGGCTGATCGCACGCGCCAGCACGTCGGGTCCCGCGCCCGGTGAAAACGAGATAACCAGCCGCACCGCCTTGCTCGGAAAGACTTGCGCTCGTGCCATCGGCGCGAGCAGCAACATCGTCGCGGCGGTGATCATCAAAGCAACGTGCGATTTCATCTTCATGATCTCCATGCTCGCGGTTACTTCACGCCAGCCGCATCCCGGTACCAGTCGTGAATTTGGTCGCCGTTCCAGAACACGACGCCTTTGTGCCGTTTCAGGTACTTCAGCATCGCATCGAAATATTTGATGCGATGTGCGGCGCCGCTGACGTAAGGATGCACGCCGAACGCCAGTATCCGCGCGCCTCGCGCCGACTCGCGGTAGATCTGATCGAACGCATCGCGCACGCGCTTGAACATCGCGTCGGACTCGTGCTGCCCATTAACCATGATGGGAATGTCGTTGAGTTCGACTGAGTATGGGATCGACAACAGTGGGCCGCGCGTGGTTTTGACATAGAACGGCTGATCGTCCATTACCCAGTCGCCGAACCACTTGAAGCCGGCCTCGGCGATATAGTCGAGCGTCGCGTTGGTCTGGCCGCGCCCGGGGCCCAGCCAGCCCGACGGCGTTTTACCGGTGAATTTTTTCAGGACGTCGATTGACTGGCGAATCATCGCGCGCTGGTCCTCGACCTTGTGGATCGGCATCTGTATGTAGCAGTGCGCCATGAATTCCCAGCCGGCGTCGAGCGCAGCCTGCGCAACGCGTGGGCGCGTCTCGCACACCTTGGCGTTGATCGAGATCGTCGGCTTGATGTGGTGCCGTCCCAGCACATCCATGATGCGCCAGATGCCGACGCGCATGCCGTACTCGTGCCAGCCCCAGTTCTGAATGTCAGGCACGATGGAAATGCCGCCCGGCGGGCTGGCGACCTGGCGCGGCATAGGGCGCGTGATATCCCACTCCTCGACGTTCACCACCGGCCACACCACGAGGCGCGCACCGCGCGGCAACTTGAGCGCCTTGCGATCGACGATCGCCGAATAGTCGAAGCGCTGGTCGGGCATCATCGCCCGCGCGTCGTCGCTTGCACCTTGGGAATTTACCGGTTGTTCCCGCTCAGACATTGTCGCTCCTCCATGAAAACGCTATTTCAAAAACATCATGCGACCGCTGATAAACTCAGACTAATATCCAATTAGCCAGCGTGGTGTCAAGACCGCGTACGCATCTCTCGACAATTGTATCAAATCTCTCCCCGCCCCATAGTCCTGCGCGCGTCCCGACTTTCAGTCGAGCCTGGCCCCGCTCTCCTTGACGAGCTTGGCCCATTTGGCAAGGTCGGCGAGCATGAACTTGCGGAATTCCTCTGGCGTATTGCCCACGGGCTCCGCGCCGTCTTCCGCAATGCGCGCGACAATGTCGGGCTGGCGCAGGATTTTGACGATCTCGTCGTGCAGACGCGTGAGGATGGGTTTGGGCAGTTTTGGCGGCCCGAGCACGCCGTACCAGCCGATGATCTCGAATCCGGGCAGCATTTCCGCGACCGCGGGAACATCGGGCAATACCGCAAGCCGCTTGGGCGCGGTAACCGCGATACCGCGTAATTTGCCGGCGCGCACCATGTTCATTGCGCCGGCCATGCCGGCGAAATTGTACTGATACTGCCCGCCGATCAGGTCGATCAGCGCCGGCCCGGTGCCCTTGTACGGAATGTGCTGGGCCTTGATGCCCGCCAGCAGATTGTAGAGTTCGCCCGCAAGATGGCCGCCGCTGCCGATGCCGGCCGAGCCGAAGTTGAGCGGCCCTTTGAAATTCCTCGTCCACTCGACGAATTCTTTCAGATTCTTCGCCGGCGACGACGGATTAACCAACAGCAGCAGCCCGGCGGACGTAAGCTGCGTGATCGGCGTGAAGTCATTGACCGGATGGTACGGCAGCTTGGGATTGAGCGCCGCGTTGACTGTATGCTGGTGATAAGCGACAAGCAGCGTGTAGCCGTCGGGCGCCGCGTGGGCCGTCAGTTCGCCGGCGATCACGCCGGATGCGCTGGCGCGGTTGTCGACCACCACCTGCTCCTTGAGCACGTCGGTGAGCCGCATTGAGACCAACCGCGCCAGGAAATCCGTGGTGCCGCCCGGCGCAGCGGGCGTGATCAGGCGTATCGGCCGGTTCGGATAGTTATCGGCGGCCCGCGCCGGCGGCACCACCAGCGCAAAACCCATTATCGCAATGGCGACCGCAACGTTTCGAATGTTCATCGACTCCTCCTATTGGCGACAAATTTTAAGCAACCGCACGGCGTTGCCGCCCAGAAATCTGCGTCGTTCGATACTCTTGCTTTCTACCGCTGTTACAGTTACGACTAAAACAACGTCAGTTGCGTGTCACCGTCACGCTGCACGACCGGCGGCTTGAAGCGCGTCGTCACCGGAGTGCGGTGCCGCTTCCCCGCGTCGAAACCCAGCCGCGCGCACGCGATGTCGAAGCGCTTGCGCAGCAAATCCGCCAGTTCGCCGCTGCCGCGCATGCGGCTGCCGAAATTCGGATCGTTGTCGCGCCCGCCGCGCATTTCGTTGACGCGGCTCATCACGTGCTTCGCCTTCAGCGGATAGTGTACCTCAAGCCAGTTTCTGAACAGGTCTTTCACCTCGTACGGCAGGCGCATCAACACGTAGCCCGCGCTGCGCGCGCCGGCCGCGTACGCGGCCTCGAGCACCGGCTCGATCTGATGATCGGTGAGAAACGGTATCACCGGTGCGACGAGCACGCCGACCGGTATGCGCGCCGCGGACAGGCGCCGGATCGTTTCCAGACGGCGCGCCGGCGCGGAGCAACGCGGCTCGAGACGGCGCGCGAGATCGTGATCGAGGTTGTTGACCGACACGTACACGTTGACGAGACTCTTTTCCGCCATCGGCGCGAGGATATCTATATCGCGCTCGACCATCGCGTTCTTGGTGACGATGCCGACCGGGTGCCCGCACTCGGCGAGCACTTCGAGAATGCCGCGCGTGATTTTGTATTCGCGCTCGATCGGCTGATACGGATCGGTATTGGCGCCGAGCGAAATTAATTCGCATTGATAACCGGGCTTCGCGAGTTCGGCGCGCAACAGTTCCGCCGCGTTCACCTTGGCGAACAACCGGGTTTCGAAATCGACACCCGGCGACAGGTTCAGATAAGCATGGCTTGGGCGAGCGTAACAGTAACTACATCCATGTTCGCAGCCACGGTAAGGGTTGATCGATTGCGTGAACGGAATGTCCGGCGACGTGTTGCGCGAAATGATTGTTTTCGCGTGCTCAATGGTGACGTGTGTCTTGAGCGGTGGCAGCGGGTTGTCCGCCTCTCCCCTCTCGCCTCCCACCTCACCCGCAGCAGGTGGCTGCGCCCATCCGTCGTCAACCGCCTCGCGCGCGGTGTGCTCGAAGCGCCCTTCGGGATTGATCGCGGCGCCGCGCCCCTTGCGTGGGACGGCCTGTTCGCGGTTGACGGTTTTGAGTGCCATTCCTGAACGTTAGCCAACCAAGCCGCACAAGTAAAGCGGGCGCGTCAAGCAGCGGTGTGGCGAGGCAACAAATATGTCGCTCCCGCGCAGGCGGGAGTCCAGGGGATTAAATACATGCCGGGTCAAAATCCACTGGACTCCCGCGTAGGAGACTGTGTAAAAACTACACATTGATGTCATCGTATGCGCGTGTGGTACGTTGAATTGATATGAGGGACAATCGGGAGACGAGTATGGGGCACCA